>CAVKXW010000095.1:0-12848 GCA_963660215.1 Bacteroidaceae bacterium
CGCCTATGATGTTATGTGTTTGCAATGATGAAGTTGCTTATTCTACGGTACAGTAGATGTTTTCTGATGTCTTGCGAGTAGGATACAATTTGATGGTGTTACCTACTACGGAGAGATTCTCGCCATCCTTGGTCAAGTTGTTGATGCTACCGCCGAGGTTGACAGCCCAATCATTGTTGACACGGAACTTCCAACCTGCTGCTGTTACACCAGGATTTGTTGCCTCATAACAATACTCATCAGCGTTCCAAGTCATAGCGACATCGCCGCCCCATCCATTGAAGTCACCGATGAGACCCATAGTCTCAACCTTAGTTGCCTTGATTGTACCATTGCCGAGGCTAACCTCAAAGTAGTAAACAGCTTCTCCACCGTTTACACCGATGTTGTCGCCTTCGTTGGTAGCTGCATCTTCGAAAGAGGAGAATGTGCCTGCGTTGATTTGGTTATCCCAGCTGCCAGCTACACGCTGGAACTTAAACTGGTTGCCCCAACCGTTAGGGTCTGCGCAATAAACGAAACCAGTATATGTACCATTGTCTGCATCGGTGAGGGCGAGCTTCTGCTCAGCCTTTGACCAACCATCTGTTGCACCGATGAAGTAGATAAATGGATCGTACTTCACTTCCTCGATGGTATAAGTGTAATCCATCATATTGAGGGTCATCTTGTACTTGCCAGCCTTAGCAATCTTACCAGCCTGAGCGTCTTCGTTGGTCAATGCACCAGTCATGCTGTCGTCGCCATCGATCTTTGTACCAACAACGCCATCAGCCCAAATGTCACCTGCGTCGGCACTCTTCTTTGGAATAATCTTCCAATACTGGTTGTCGGCAGTAGTGTTGAATGTAATGGTGAAGTAAGGGTCATCATATACATCGTTACCGCTATGGCTGAATGCCTTCATGCCTGCAGCACTCCAACCGCTGATGGCATCGTCGCCCTCGCCAACGTTGAACATATCACCTACGAGATAGTAGCCAGTGTCGATGAATGGAGCCTCTGGAATTGCCTTTACAGGGAATTTCTCGGATGTCGCCATCTTGACAGCTGTAGTACCATTGTTTACCCAAGCAGAGAGTGTTGCGTCGATGTCACGTTCTGTAGGGCGCTTGCCGTAATTTGTAGTGATATAACTTGCCAACTCCGCCTTTGACATGTTACCATCGGCATCAATGTCGAAAGTCTGGTCGCCGAGGCTAATCTTGTATACTGGCGTGTAGGCTGCATCAGAAGCTGTTGGAGCTGTGATGCTTGCAACCTTTACGTTTTCTGTTGTAACATCAGCCAGATTGATGACATCGACTGGTGCTACGCTACCATTTCCGAATGCTACCGCATCCTCTTGTGGGTTAGCCTGTGGGTTAGCCCAGTCTGTGTAGTCGTCGGTGCAGGCTACCAATGAGGTAGCCAGCACGAGGAGTGATAATATATATTTTTTCATATCTATATATTCTTGATTAGATTATTGAAGAATGCAGCGATAGAAACGAGTAATATCGTTGTAGATTACGAGATATGTACCTGCTGGCAAGTTGATGTTGCTGCCGCCCTGTACACCATATCCGTAAGCAGAGCCATCGGCTGTAGTGTTGAATGCACCACCTGCCTCGTAATCCCAGCTGCCTGCGCACTTGAACTTGAAGCCCTGTCCGTCTGCCACTGTGATGGTGGTGTACCAGTCGTGGTTCTTGGCTCCGTCGAAGGTGAAGCATGGACTCATCTCATGGTCTGCCCAATCGTCTCCATACATGTCACCAGCTACGCACATGGTAGCAAACTCGGTTACGGCGGTCTCGTACTTCTCTACCTTGAGCTCGTTCTTGGCAGTGTTCAAGGTTACGGTGTAGTAACCAGGCTCTGTAACAGTGATGTTGCCAGAACCGCCATCGTTCTTGACGTATGAACCGAATGCATCGCCCTGACCCCACTGGTTGTCCCAGCTATCATGTGTCAACTTTAGCTTGAAGCCGTTACCAGCCAAGTAACCTGTCCAGGTAATCTCACCCTGACCGGTCTTCTTGTCGTACTCATAGTCTTTCACTGTCTGCATAGGGAGGATGCTTTCGCCAATAGCAGAACCCCACTTACCATCGCAGATGTCGCCACCGATGAGATACCAAAGCTCAGGGTCAGCGTTCTTCAACTCAAAGTAGTAAGGGATGGTTTTGATCTTCACGATGTTTGACTCTATGGCGTTCAGAGCCACCAAGCTAGCGTTGCGAACATCTGATTTGATGCGGATAGAGACCTCGAGCTCTGAAGGAACCTCGTTCTCCTCATACTTGTTGAGCTGCTGAATAGCCTTGTCGATGCTAGCGGCATCCACTGTGGTCTTGCATGTTGTGGTAGTCTCATCGAGTGTGATGAAGTCCGCACCCTCGTTCTCTGTATCATCCTCAGCATTAGTGTTGTATTCCTTGTTGAATGTGCTAGTTGTGGAAACCTGTACAGAGTAAGTTGCTACAACAGGAGCGTTGTCGGCTGTATATTGAGGCTGTGACCAAGAGAGGTCGATGCCGTTTGACAGAGCCAAATCTACGGTAGCATCCTTTACTGTAGGCTCATTGAGAATGAACTCAGTAGGCTGGATGAGGGTAGGATTTGAGTCGTTGTCGTCGCTGCAGGAGGTCAGTGCGAGAGCTCCTGCTGCGAATAACATGATGTTTGACAATATCTTATTCATAATTCTGTTTCTTGTTTAAAGATTAGTAACCTGGGTTCTGTTCGAGGTTAGGGTTTGCGTTCTTGTCCTCGGCAGGGATTGCGAAGATGTTACGTGTCTCGGCGATACCTGTACCTGTGAGTACGCCACCCTTCCAGTCCCAAACATAGCTGCTGCTTGTGAACAAGCCATAGCGAACCAAGTCGGTGCGGCGGAAGCCCTCGTAGTAAAGCTCTCTAGAGCGCTCGTCCAAAATCTGGTTGAGAGAGTACTGTGTCTGGGTGGCAGCCTCTGCACGAGTGCGGAGCTGGTTGATGTAACCTGTACCTGTGGCGGTAGTAGTACCTCCGTTTAGGCGAGCGTCTGCCTCGGCAGCGATGAGGTAAGCCTCTGCTGAACGCATCAAGAAGTAGTCGGTGTCAACATACTTGGAGTTGTGAGGCTGACCGCCGTCTGAGTATGTGTTGCGGTATTTAGCTACTGCATAACCAGAAGTGTATTCGCCAGGGTTGGTCACTACCAATTCACGATCCTTACCGAAGAGCAGGGCACGGTCGTCGCCTGCTGCCTCTACCATCTCCTGAACGCCCACTGCTGGAGCATCGCCGTTAGGGAAGAACTTGGCTACGAACTGGCTGCGAGCACGGTTACCTGCCCAGAACTCAGATGTACCATAGTTGCTGTCCTCGTCCATGTCTGCCTTCCAGCAAGAAGCCATCAAGAATAGGGTTGTACCCCAAGAGGTAGTGGTGGTACCGTCCTGCAACAAAGGAAGAATAGCCTCCTGGGAAGCGCCACTCTCACCGTTGTCGCCCATGAAGAGCATCTGGTAAGCTGACCAACCATTCTTGCCTGATGTCCAAAGCTTGTGAGGACCGTTGATTACCTTCTCGGCATATTCCTTAGCCTCAGACCAGTGGGCTGTGCCTGTATAAACCTCGGCGTTGAGGTACATGCGAGCCAAAAGCAAGTTGGCTGCATCCTGGTCGGCACGACCATAACCAGTGTCCTTGCTGGTGCGAACGGTAGGAGCCTGCATATTAGGCAAGCACTCTTCCTTCAGCTCTTTCTCAATCCATGCAAAGAGGTCGGCGCGTTTAATCTGCTCAGGAGCAGTGGCTGAAATCTCTGTGGTGAAAGGCACGTTTCCGAAGCAATCCATCAAGTAATAGTAATAGAGTGCACGGAGGAAGTGTACCTCTGCAGTGCGAGTAGCGTCCTCGCCGGCACATACGTTGAGATAGTGGTTGCAGTAGTCGATACCTGCATAGAGGCGATAGTAGAAGCCCTGGAGCATTGGGTGGGAAGCATCCCACTGACCGTAGTTGAATGCAGGGATACCAGTGTCACCCCAAGAGCAGATAGACTCATCGGTAGTCAGCTCGTTGGCATTAAACAACTGACGAACGAAACCTGTGGTACCACCATCGAGACCGTCGATGTCGCAGTCGCCATCGGCACCGCCGTTTCCTGCGAGTGCCATGTTGGCGTAGCACTTGGTGAAGAGGGCTGGCTCGTTAGGAGTCATGTTGGTGGATGGGTCGATAGGGGTCACATCCAGGTCACCTGTGCAGGAACTCAATCCCATTGACATCAGCGCAACTGCTGCAACAGGAACTATATTTTTGAAATATTTGAAGTTCATATTCTTATACTTTTAATTGTTAGAAGTTGATGTTCAAACCCATTGTCATGGAGAATGGACGTGGATAGATGGTGTTGTCGATACCACCGAATACTTCTGGGTCTGTACCGTCATACTTGGTGATGGTAGCCACGTTAGAAGCTGTTACGTATACACGACCAGACAAACCCTTGTAGCTAGCACCCTTGAAGAGACCGTCGAATGAGTAACCGAGGGTGATGTTGTCGAGCTTCACGAACGATGCATTCTGTACGAAGTAGTCGGAGAGCACATGGTCGTATGTCTTCCAACCCAGTGATACGGCTGTAGGTGTCGTGTTCTGTGTGTAGCTGAATGAAGAGTCGTAACGCTTCTCGGTGTTGATGTAGCCAGCCAAACGGTCGTTGTAAACGTAGTTGCCGAAGCTGCCGCGCCATCCCATACCGAAGTCCCAGTTCTTGTACTGGATGCGAGTGCTCAAACCTGCTGTGTAAGGAGCGTTAGGGCTCTTGTATACATAGAGGTCTTCCTCTGAAATCTTACCATCGCCGTTGCGGTCTACGTATACACCCTCGATAGGCTTGCCCTTCTCGTCATATACCTGCTGGTATACATAGAATGAGTTGGCTGGGTTGCCCACCTTCTGTACCTGTACGGTGTTACCTGTACCTGAGGAGATGCCACCTGTCTTCACGATGGAACTCTCACCTGTCAGCTCGGTAATCTTGTTTTTGTTGTAGGTGAAGTTACCTGTAATCTCCCACTGCCAGTCTCTTGTCTGTACAGGGCGAACGGTTACAGATGCCTCGACACCTCTGTTTTCCAACGAACCAATGTTGGATGTCACCTGGTTGCGGAAGTTGGAACCTGCTGGCACGAACGCTGTGTTGATCAAGTCGGTAGTCTTACGATAGTAGTAGTCTACGCTTGCGCTCAAACGGTTGCGGAACAATGAAACGTCGATACCGCCGTTCCATGTAGTAGTGGTCTCCCACTTCAAGTTCTCGTTGTATGCGTCAGGGCGAGAAAGCAAACCTGAGTCGTTGACGCCCAAGATAGGGTAGCGACCGTTGGTATTGTTGATGTTCTCGTTGTATGAAGCGAACCAGTTGTAGTTGCCGATACCATCCTGCTGACCTGTCTTACCCCAACCGAGGCGGAGTTTCAACTCGTCAATCTCCTTCACGTTCTTGAGGAAGTCTTCCTCGTTCACCTTCCAACCGAGAGCTACTGATGGGAATGTTGCCCAATGCTCCTTGAAGCGTGATGAACCATCACGACGAACGGTAGCGGTCAACATGTAGCGGTCGAATGCGATGTAGTTGGCACGACCATAGAAAGATACCAAGTAGCTTTCCTGCTTCCACTCGCTCTTGCTGTAAGAGTGGTAGTCCTTGTCGGTCATGTTGGCAATCTGGTCTGCTGTCTTGCCCATGATGGAACGTGTGTCGTAGTAGAGCTGGTTACCCCAATACTTGTTGTGGCTCCACTCGTAACCACCCATGATGTCGAAGTGCTGGGTCTTGGCGAAGTCCTTGTAGTACTGGAGGTATGCAGAGTAAACCAAGTTGTACTTACTCTCCTTCACGAAACCTGTATTGCCATAATAGAAGTTGTCCTGTCCCCAGTCTGCGCAGTCTGTGGTCTGCTTACCGTTAGACCAGTCGCCAGAGAAGTTCATGTGCAGGCGGAGGTCTTCGAAACCATGTACCTGGTAATCAGCCTCGATGTTGCCCATATAGTCGTACGAATTGGCACGGTCGTTCTTCTCGTTGAGCAAAGAAACTGGGTTCTTTGTCGCATTGCTGTTCTGAATATATGGATAGTTCGAATCGCCCAATGTCGCACCGCTATCTGTCCATGTGAAGTAGTGACGGAAGTTGTTGTACTTCTCGTCATTGCTAAATACAGGCTGCGTAGGGTCCATGCGAACTGCGTTTGATATAGCGTCGGTATTGGCATAGCGAGAGTGAGCATACATGAACTTACCATTCACATTGAACTTCAAGTGATCCTGCAAGAAAGAAGGATTCAGGTTCAAGCTGGCAGTTGTACGCTGATAGTTAGAGGTCTTCAATACACCATTCTGGTCTGTGTAACCGAGGCTGAAGCGGTAAGGCATATCCTTGGTGCTACCTGCTACAGTCACGTTGTGGTCAGTACTTACCGCTGTGCGATAAATCTGGTCTTGCCAATCTGTGTTAGGTGCATCGTATAATTGGTTGCCGTTGGCGTCGAGTACAGGATTGCCGTCTTTGTCTACTCGCTTTGTGACACCGTTGAGAAGTTTTGCGGCATCAGAATCCTCACCATAATAAGACATAATGAAGTTGGCATAATCAGTACCGTTGAGCACGTCTACCTTCTTGGCTACGGAAGAGAATGACAGGTTTCCACTGTAGCTTACCTGTGGCTTCATGCCCTTGCGGCCCTTCTTTGTGGTGATGATGATGACACCATTGGAACCACGAGAACCGTAGATGGCTGTAGCGGAAGCATCCTTCAATACGGTGAAGCTCTCAATATCGTTAGGGTTTACCATACCGAGTGCGTTAGGAGCACCCTTGATGCCCTGTTGGTCCATTGCCATACCATCGATCACGATCAATGGGTCGTTGGAAGCGTTCAGTGACGAACCACCACGAATACGGATTGTAGCGCCACCACCAGGGGTACCGCCACCAGTTGTGATATTTACACCGGCAATCTTACCCTGCATCATTTCCTGTGCAGAGGTAACGAGGGCATGGTTCTTCTCATCTGGCTTGATGGCTGTGACAGAACCCGTCAAGTCGTTCTTCTTAGCCACACCATAACCGATTACCACGACCTCGTTCAAGGCCTTGGTGTCATCTTGCATGGTGATTATCATATTAGAAGAGGCCTTCACGGTCTGAGGGTTCATTCCCAGATAGGTGAATGTAAGGTTAGTGCCAGGAGCTGCGTCGACGGAGAAGTTACCATCCATGTCGGTAATGCCTACGGCCTTACCGTTCACAGTAATGGTAGCACCCATGACAGGCTCACCAGAAGCATCTTTCACTTGTCCCTTAATCGCATTACTCTGCGCAAAGGAACTCGCTGTCAAGAGCAGACCGCTTGCTAGGGTCAACGCTCTGAGAGGCAATTTAAATTTTACCTGCTTCATCATTTGCTTGATTTTTAAGTTAATGTTATTATATTAATTATTACTTTTTCTAAGTTTTTATGACTTATTTCCTAAGTTGTTTTTGCGGCTTAAGTTGTCGTTTATTCTGATTTCTGCTGCAAAATTAGTTTCTTTTGTGTTACGTTGTACTATTTTTTAGTTAATTCCGTTATTTCTTATGTGCAAACGTTTGCGCTTTGTTTGCTTGATTTATGTCAATGAAAATGGGGCGACATAACGGATATTTGCCTAATTTTGCACCAGAACAATTAACAATGGGTGAGAATACAGTCATAACAATGAAAGATATTGCTCGCGAACTGGGTGTAAGTATCGCCACGGTGAGCCGAGCGTTGAAGGACAGCCCTCGTATCAGTGCTGCCCAGAAGGAGCGTATACAGGCGTATGCCAGGGAGCGCAACTTCTATCCGAATGTCATCGGCGAGGCTTTGCGACATAGCAAGGTGCAGCCGATGAAGGTGATAGGTGTCATCGTACCGCAGCTCGTACACTATTACTTCATGTCCGTATTGTCGGGCATTGAGGAGGAGGCTCGTGCCAGGGGCTACCGTGTGATGGTGGCGCAGAGCAATGAACGATACGACAAGGAGGTGGCTATCTGCGACGACTTCTATAAGAATAAGGTGTGTGGCATCATCGTGTCGCAGGCGAAGGACACCAAGCAGTACGGACACTTCGAGAAGTTGATGCAGAATGGCGTGCCGCTCGTCTTCTATGATAGAATATGTACGGGCGTGAACTGCTCTCGTGTGGTGGTAGATGACTACATGGGTGCCTTTACCGCCGTGACCCATCTCATCGACACAGGCTGCAAGCGTATCGCCTTCTATGGCTCGCCGATGAACATGGAAATCTCCAAGAATCGCTACAATGGTTATCACGATGCCCTGGTGAAACATGGGCTGAAAGAATTACCCCCCCACGTACGTATCTGCGACAATCGTGCTCAGGCAGAGGCGATAACGCCGGAGATATTGGCAGGGGAAGACCGCCCTGACGCTTTCTTCGCCATCAACGACGATACAGCCATCGGCATCCTCTATACCGCCAAGCGAATGGGACTGCGTGTGCCTGAGGACATCAGCATCTGTGGCTTTACCAACGGCGACCGTGCCAAGGCTTGCGACCCGATGCTCACCACCGTGGAGCAGCGAGGCGTAGCCGTAGGCGAGGAGGCAGCCAACATTCTCATCGGACAGGTGGAAGGTTCCATCCCAAAGGATGAGGTGGAAAAGAGAGTCGTCAGAACTAGGCTCGTGGTGAGAGGTACTACAAGATAATAATAAAAACAAAATAACAACAATGATTCAAAAACCTAATTTGAGTTTCTGGAAGCTCTGGAATCTGAGCTTCGGTTTCTTCGGGGTTCAGATAGCCTACGCTCTACAGAGCGCCAACATCTCCCGAATCTTCGCTACGTTGGGTGCAGACCCACATAATTTGAGTTACTTTTGGATTCTCCCTCCGCTGATGGGAATCCTCGTGCAGCCTATCGTCGGCACGCTGAGCGACAAGACTTGGTGTCGATTCGGTCGCCGCATCCCTTATCTCTTCGTGGGTGCCACGGTGGCGGTATTGGTAATGTGCCTCTTACCTAACGCTGGTTCGCTGGGCTTGACGGTGAGCGGTGCGATGCTCTTCGGCTTGATAGCCCTCATGTTCCTAGACACCAGCATCAACATGGCGATGCAGCCATTCAAGATGCTCGTGGGCGACATGGTGAACGAGGAGCAGAAGGCAAAGGCTTACTCCATCCAGAGTTTTCTATGCAATGCAGGTTCGGTGGCAGGATATATCTTCCCATTCCTCTTTACCTTCTTGGGAATCAAGAACGTAGCTGATAAGGGCGTGGTGCCTGATTCTGTCATCTGGTCGTTCTATATCGGTGCGGCTATCCTCATCCTCTGTGTGATTTATACCACGATGAAGGTGAAGGAGTGGAATCCGCAGCAGTACGCTGAATATAATGAAGTGAAGAGTGAAGAACGAAGAGTGAAGAATTCAGATGCTGAGGCTGCTGGTGAAGTTTCTGGCGAAAAGGCTAATTGGATAACTTTGCTCCGAAATGCTCCTTCCACTTTCTGGAAGGTAGGACTGGTGCAGTTCTTCTGCTGGGCAGGTTTCCTCTATCTTTGGAATTATTCAACAGGTGCCATTGCCGAGACCGTATGGAATACGACCGACCCTCAGTCGGAGGCATTCCAGGAGGCAGGCAACTGGGTGGGCATTCTCTTCGCCGTGCAGGCTGTAGGCTCTGTGCTGTGGGCAGTGGTGCTGCCTCAGTTCAAGAACACCAAGATGGCTTATGCCGTGAGCTTGGTTATCGGTGGTGTAGGCTTCGACTTGATACCTTTCTTGCACGACCAGTACTTGCAGTTCATCCCATTCTTGATGATAGGCGCAGGTTGGGCAGCCATGTTGGCGATGCCTTTCACCTTCGTTACCAATGCCTTGCAGGGCTACGGACATATGGGTGCTTACCTCGGTCTCTTCAACGGAACCATCTGCATCCCTCAGATTGTGGCTGCCATCTGTGGCGGCGGCATCCTGAGCATCGTGGGCTCTCACCAGAGCAGTATGATGGTGGTGGCTGGCATTCTGCTCATCGCTGGTGCCTTGTCTGTCAGTATCATTAAGGAGAAGAATCATACCGATTCTTTAGCAGAAAGTAAGAAATAAGGGCGAAATAAGGAACGGGTGCAAACGTTTGCACTCGTTTTTCCTTGATTTATGCAAAAGAAGAGACACAACCAAAGGATATTTTTCTTAATTTCGCAGCGTAAATATAAATAATAACTAACCTTTTCGAGTCTTATGATATTTCATTTTCATATAACGTATAAGACCATGTTCGGCGAGCAACTCGTCTTGAACATTCAGAAAGACAAGGAGAACTTGAAGTTCCCCCTGACCACCCTCGATGGCGAGCAGTGGTCGCACGACTGGTGTGTGGAAACTACCCCAAAGACTTTCACCTATTATTATAGTGTGGAGCGTGACGGCGCCGTGGTCAAGACCGAGTGGCTGCTGGTAAAGCATTGCATGGATGTGACAGCTCGCAAGGCAGAGGAATACACCCTCTACGACCATTGGAAGGCGATGCCAGAGGATGCTTACCTCTACAGCAGTGCCTTCACCGATTGCATCAACCATCAGGTACCTCAGCAGATGAAGCAGGAGAATTGCGCCAAGACCGTGCGCCTCATCGTACGTGCTCCTCAGCTTCGTGATGGCGAGAGTCTCGGCTTGGTGGGTGCCGACAATCTCTTGGGCGCTTGGAATGTAGGGAAGGCATTGAAGATGACACAGCACACCTACAACGAGTGGGCGATAGATGTTGATGCCGCCCATCTGCAGACCAACCACATCGAGTTTAAGTTTGTGGGTATAGATACCAAGAAGTCGCAAATCCTCTGGGAGACAGGCATGAACCGTACCATCGACCTCCCGGAGATGAAGGCAGGCGAGGCTATCGTCTACGACCTAGACCAGGCTTTCTTCGCCCTCTACAATCGCAAGCTTGCTGGTACACTCGTGCCAGTCTTCTCATTGCGTAGCAAGAAGAGTGCTGGCGTGGGCGACTTCGGCGACCTGAAGGCGATGATAGACCTTGTGGCTAAGACAGGACAAAAGGTTTTGCAACTCTTGCCTATCAACGACACCACCATCACCCACACTTGGACAGACAGCTATCCATATAGTTGCATCAGCGTCTTCGCCATCCATCCGCAGTATGCCGACCTCCACGCTCTGCCAGAGCTGAAGGATGCCAAGGCTCGTGCAGAGGCAGAGAAGACACGTGAGGAACTGAACGCACTGGGACAGATAGATTATGAGAAGGTAAACGACTTCAAGATAACATACTTGCGCCAAATCTTCAATCAGGAAGGTGAAAAGATGATGAAGACAGCCCAGTTCAAGGCTTTCTTCCAGGAAACGGAACAATGGCTCGTGCCTTACGCACAGTATAGTTACTTGCGCGACAAGAACGGCACCGCCGACTTCTCTCAGTGGCCAGACCACAACACATGGGATGAGGCTGAGCGAAAGGAAATGACCAACCCTAAGACCCAGGCATACAAGAACGTGGAGTTCTTCTACTTCTTGCAGTTCGTTCTGAACCAGCAGATGCAGGAGGCTCACGAGCATGCCAAGGCCAAGGGAGTCATCCTGAAGGGCGATATTCCTATCGGTGTGAACCGCTATGGTTGCGATGTATGGATGGAACCTAAGTACTTCAACCTCAATGGTCAGGCAGGTGCGCCGCCAGATGATTTCTCCGTGAACGGACAGAACTGGGGATTCCCTACCTACAACTGGGACGAGATGTTGAAGGACGACTGCCAGTGGTGGGTTCGCCGCTTCCAGAACATGGCGAAGTACTTTGACGCTTATCGCATCGACCACGTGCTCGGCTTCTTCCGCATTTGGGAGATTCCTGTGGATAGCGTACACGGATTGCTCGGACAGTTTGCCCCTGCGCTCGCCATGACTCGTGAGGAAATCCAGGGCTATGGCTTGAACTTCCAGGAGGACCGCTTCACCCGTCCTTTCATCACCGACTGGGTGCTCGACCGTATGTTCCACGAGCGTGCCGACGAGGTGAAAGAAAAATATCTCGACCGTTTGGACGACGAGCGTTACCAGATGAAGCCAGAGGTGGATACCCAGCGCAAGGTGGAGGCACTCTTCGCTGGTGTTACCGAAGAAAAAGAACTTTGGTTGCGTGATGGCCTCTATGCCTTGATTAGCGACGTGCTCTTCGTACGTGACCACAAGAACCCTGAGCTTTTCCATCCACGCATCTCCGTCCAGCTCGACTTCATCTACGAGTCGCTCTACGACAACGACAAGGCTGCGTTCAACCGCCTCTACAACGACTACTTCTATCGTCGCAACAACCAGTTCTGGTATGGCGAGGCGATGAAGAAGTTGCCTAAGTTGGTACAGGCTACCCGTATGTTGGTATGTGCCGAAGACCTCGGTATGGTGCCTGACTGCGTGCCATGGGTGATGAATGAGCTCAAGATATTGAGCTTGGAGCTTCAGAGTATGCCAAAGGACCCATCAGTGAAATTCGGACATCTCAGTCGCAACCCATATCGCTCGGTTTGTACCATCTCCAGCCACGATATGCCGACGCTTCGTATGTGGTGGGACGAGAACATCTCTCGCACCCAGGAGTATTACAACACGATGCTCTACCGTCAGGGACCAGCGCCTCATCCACTGCCAGGATGGCTTGCCAGCGACATCATCTCTCGTCACTTGACATCTCCATCCATGCTCTGCGTGTTGAGCATACAGGATTGGCTAGCCATCGACGAGCACCTCCGCTTGCCAGATGCCGATGCCGAGCGCATCAATATCCCTGCCAACCCTAAGCACTA
>CAVKXW010000096.1:0-9133 GCA_963660215.1 Bacteroidaceae bacterium
TGAAGATTATGCACAAGAACAAGGTGCACACCGTGCTCGTGGTGGACAAGGAGAACCACCTAAAAGGCATCGTAGACCACTATGCGTGCATGGTGTAAGTGAAAATGACAAATTAGAAATGACAAATTAGAAATTAATAGCATAAAATAGAACATTGAGGATTTAGAATGAGACTCAAACACTTACTATTAGTAGCGGCTATATGGCTAGTCGGTTCGCTGAGCAGCGCACAGGCTAGCAACAACAAGACAAACACGGCGACAGAGAAGAATACCATATCTAGCGACTCTCTGTTAGTCAACCAACTTCGTGGGAAAGGCATCAGCTTTTCTCACGATAATTCTGTTACGCTCTTGATGAACGGTCAGGAGAAGTTTGACGATATGTTTCAGGCTATCCGCCAAGCCAAGAAGAGCATTCACCTCGAATATTTTAATTTCCGCAACGACAGCATCGCCTCCCTCCTCTTCGACATCCTTGCCGAGAAGGTGAAGGAAGGTGTCAAGGTGAGAGCCCTCTACGATGGTTTCGGCAACACATCGAACAACAAACCGCTCCAAAAGAAGCATATCAAGGACATTCGTAGCAAGGGCATCGAGATTTATGAGTACAAGCCTGTGAAGTTTCCTTGGGTACACGCCATTTTTAACCGTGACCACCGCAAGATTGTGGTCATCGACGGACAGATAGCCTATACAGGTGGTATGAACGTAGCCGACTATTATATAAAAGGTACGGAGGTAGTGGGAGAATGGCACGATATGCACTGCCGCATCGACGGAAGCGAGGTAAACACCCTGCAAAAGATTTTCCTAAAGATGTGGAACAAGGTGAGCGGTCAGAATGTGCATGGTCCAGAATACTATCGCTACAAGAAGCAGGACTATCTCGTAGAGAATCTGAAGCCCGACACCACAGCTACGGCTTACCACAAGATGGTGGGCATCGCCAACCGTGAGCCACATATCTCAAAGGACATCATCCGCTATTTCTATGTGAATGCCATCAATGACGCCCAGGATAGCATCAAGCTCATCAGCCCCTACTTCACCCTAAGCCACAAGTTGAAAAAGGCTTTGAAGAATGCCGTGAAACGGGGGGTGAAGGTAGAGATTATGCTATCCACCAAGAGCGACATTCCGCTGACACCAGACTGTGGCTTTTATAACGCCCACAAGTTGATGAAGGCAGGTTGCAACGTATGGATGTACACCAAGGGCTTCCACCATACCAAGATTATCATGGTGGATGGCAAATACTGTACCGTGGGCAGTGCCAACCTCAACGCCCGCAGCCTTCGCTGGGACTACGAGGAGAATGCCGTCATCATAGACCCTTGTACCACGCAGCAACTCGTAGACCTCTTCGATGGAGAGAAGAAGGATAGTTTCTTGCTCAACGAGCAAAACTGGAGAGAATGGCGCACTGGATGGCAACGATTCAGAGGTTGGTTTGCAGCAGCATTCCTCACCCCATTCCTATAAAGAAAGAAATACACCTTATTATATATATATATACATATAACCAAAAGCGAGATGAATGAAGATATGATGAAAGCCATAGCTGATAAAAAGGCACCAGAAAAGAATGGCACGATGCCTAGGATACCAGAATTGGCTATCGTAGAAAGCAACACGCTAGCCGTGATGGGACTCAAGCAACTGCTAGAGTCGGTAATGCCGATGATCAAGGTCACGGCGTTCGGCACATTCGGCGAGTTTGAGTCGAGCCATACCGAGCGATTCATGCACTACTTTGTGTCCATGCACATCGTTTTGGCGCATCGCACCTTCTTCATGCACGAAAAGAGAATGCACCACACCATTGTGCTCACTCCTAGCAACGACCCCAACTCCCAGTTGCAAGGCTTCCATTGTCTCTGTGTCAATGTACCAGAGAAGATGCTCATCAAGGAGCTATTGAGCCTACAGCACATGGGACATCCACACGGCGAGCATATCCCAGAGATGCCTCGACCTACCCAAGAGAAGGTATTGTCGGATAGAGAAATCGAAGTGTTATCGCTCGTGGCACAGGGTAAAATCAACAAGGAGATAGCCGACGAACTGTGCATCGGACTCACCACAGTCATCACCCATCGCAAGAATATACAGGAGAAATTAGGACTAAAAAGTGTATCAGCCCTCACCATTTATGCCGTCATGCACGGCTATGTAGACATCAATCGCATATAATAGGTATCCCCATTTATGAGGATAGATACCTAAAAATAGTGATGCCGCCTTATTCCTACACAGGAATAAGGCGGCATCATTATATACTATTTTGGGGTATTTTTAATGCCAAAACTAGAGTTTCACAGTGGAAATATCCACCAGATTGTTAACTATCGCATAGATGGTAAGACCTGCAGGAGAGTGAATCTGAAGTTTTCTGGCAATGTTTCTGCGGTGCGTTATCACCGTATTGATGGAGATAAAGAGGTGGTCGGCTATCTCCTTGTTGGTCATTCCCTGAACCAATGCCACGATGACATCCTTCTCACGGTCGCTGAGTTGTTCGTCGCTCTGAGGAGCCTGCGAAATCATATTCGAAATCTTGGCGCTCACATCATTCTGCTTCAACTTGCGTTCCGCATTTCTCACGGCAGGAATGAAGATTTCCTCCTCCACCTCAGAGTGGTGGGCAAGCCATTCCTCATTGTTATAGATATCGTAGAGGGTGGCACTGAGCTGATTGTTGTGCAGACCGTCGGAAGGCAGATACTTGATGATGATGCTCTTCAGTTCCTTCAGCTTCTGGTCTACCTGCATATGATGCTTGGAGAAAGTCTCGATGTCGAAGTTGTCGGGAGTAGTCTCGTCGATAAGTGCCTGAACATAAGGGAAAACCATCTTTTCCTCATAACGCATATGGTTCGTGATGCTATGGGCATATTCATCGTAGAGTTTGAGGATAAGACGAGCCAGATTATCCTTCTCATCGAGTGCCTCGACCAGCTCCTTGCGAATGAATGGAAGTTGGAAATCTATGTAGTAGGCATGGGATGCCTTGAGATAATGCAACAAGGTAGGCAGCGACAAGCGGTCGGCATTGTCATACTCCTTATAGCCATTAATGGTAAAGTTGACCACCGCCAAGAATGTATAGGTGTCAACCTTCTGTTCTTCGCACACTTCCTGCACGGTCTTATCGCCAAAGCCCAGGTTGATGCCGAAGCTGCCGAGGCTCTGCAGAATATTGTAATTGTCACGAATGATGCTGATCATCTTGTCGTCAGCCTCATACATCTTTTGATCTTTCATCTTATATACCTATTAATCAAACATTCATAATGTTTATTAGATGGCTGCAAAGTTACAATTTTCTCTCGAAATATGCAATACCTAGAAATGGGGATGCTAAGATTTACCAACTTTTAAGTATTGCAAGGTTTTTTAATTCGCCGTACCTTTGCACCCGAAATCGAGAAAGAACGCAGTGATGATTGCCACTCCCGAGCGGCAGAGCTGCGTAATTCCTTATTAAGCCTATGGCTTTGAGGAGATACTAGGCCTCTATCGTGTTGAGACCGCAAGCAGACATCTGCGTTCTTTTCCTTTTCATTCCGCTCCTATGAGAGATAGGACGAGCTCCTAAATATAGATAGGATTTAAGGAAAAAGATAAAAAGATAACAAAATTTACAAAACAGATATGAACAGTTTAAGAATTGGATTGATGTCCGCTGCATTGGTTGCTGGTTTGGCAACTGCTAGCGCACAACAGTGCTGTGCCGACAGTACTGCAGAAAAGCCACGTTTCACCATCGGTGGTTATGGAGAGGCTGTGATGAGCCGCAATTTCTATAGCCAGCACTTCAATCGTTACAGAGATCCTCAGACTTATAAGGACGACCCTAGCCACGGTCGTTTCGACTTGCCTCACGTTACCCTCAACCTGGGTTATGACTTCGGTCATGGCTGGACCATGGGTATGGAGATAGAGTTCGAGCACGGCGGTACTGAGAGTGCCGTAGAAATCGAGGCTGACGAGAGCGGTGAGTACGAAGCCGAGGTAGAGAAAGGTGGCGAGGTTGCTCTGGAGCAGTTCTGGCTCAACAAGGCTTTCTGGGGCGGCAAGTTCAATATCAAGGCTGGTGAAATCATCATCCCTGTAGGTGAAATCAACGCTTACCACATGCCTAACAACTTCTTCTCTGTTTATCGTTCAGAGGGTGAGGCTAAGATGCTTCCTAACACATGGCACCAGGTGGGCGTATCTCTCTGGGGGCGCTTGAAGGATTGGCGTTATGAGGCCATCTTCACATCTGGTCTCGACGCAGAGCGTTTCGGTCACAACTGTTTCGTACACTATGGTGCCAACAGCCCATACGAGTATAAGTTAGGCAATGTATACGCTGGTGCTGGTCGCATCGACAACTACTCTATCCCTGGCTTGCGTTTGAGCTTGAGCGGTTACTATGGATATTCTTTCAAGAACACGGAGCGCAAGGCAAGTGCCAAGTATGACAAGACTCATGGCGAGTTGGCTATCGGTAGCTTCGGCTTCGAATTGAACCGTTGGAACTGGATTGTTCGTGGTAATGCCACATACGCTCATCTCTCTGATGCTGACGATATGACCACATTTATGAACTCATATCCTAAGCACAACCAGCAGGATGGTTCACCATCTAAGCATACTCCTATCGCAAGCAGCGCATACTCAGTAGGCATCGAGGCTGGTTATAACATATTCTCTCAGATTGAGAGTCTTCGCAACAAGCAGAAGTTGTATATCTTTGGTCGCTACGAGGACTACAACACATACGCCAGCGGTAGCAAGAAGGTAGCTTACGACTACGACCACGTGAAGCGTCTCGGAGCAGGTATCAACTGGTCTCCTATCAAGCCTATCATCATCAAGGGTGAATATAGCCACCGTTTCTTGGATAGCGCTTACAACAACGAGCCAAGCTTGAACCTCGGCATCACCTTCAACGGTCTCTTCGACACAACCACTTGGATTAAGAAGAAGTTCAAGAAGGCACAGGAGATTGACCAGTTCCAGATGGAGCGCATCAACCAGCTCACCAAGGAATTGAAGGAGCTCAAGAGACAAGTAAACAAGAAGTAAGCCTTCGGTTTCATACAGAGAGCAAATAAAGGAATTAAAACAAAAACTCAAATAACAACAAAAAACAATGAAAAAGATTTTTAAGTATTCAATGCTTTTTGCAGCAGCTTTGACCCTCTCTTTGGGTTTCGCAAGCTGTAGCAGTGATGATGATGATGACAACACATCAAGCGTAAATCCAGACTTGAACGGAACTGACCAGATGGTTAAGGACGCTTGTGCAGACTGGAAGTTGGCTCGTGCAGACTGGGAGTGGTCTGAGGCATTCCTCTTTGGTCCTGCAACAGACTTCGGATTGGATCCACACACCGACACATGGCCATTCGACCGTGTACAGTTCGACAAGTATATGGCAAAATACAACCCAGCAACCGACGACGACGATGCAGCCTTGATTGACGATGCTATCGCTCGTGGTCAGAACTTGACAGGTTTCCACGCTGTAGAGTACTTGATTTTCCGTGATGGTGATGCTCGTAAGATTTCAGACATGACAGCTAACGAGATTTACTTCGCTCAGAGCGCAGCTCAGGACTTGTACCTTAGCGCCGTTAAGCTTGTAAACGCTTGGGGTGGTGACATCACAGCCGCAGAGCAGGAAATGCTTGATGACGAGGAGTTTGAGTCAAAGAACTATGGCGAGGACTTCATCAACGCTGGTGAAGCAGGTTCTGGCTATTCTTCAGTAGGTTTGGCTACACGCCAGATCATTGCTGGTGCACAGGATATCATCGGTGAGGTTCGTGATTCTAAGATTGGCGCTCCTGCTACTGGTGAGGATGTAAACTACATCGAGTCTCCATACGCATACAACTCTATCCAGGACTTCTATGACAACATCATGTCTTGCAAGCACGCTCTCTATGGTGGTTTCACTGTAACAGGTACTCCAACCAGCAACTCTTTGATTGGTGTTTGCTTGAACACAAACCAGCTCAAGTCTCTCGCAGAGGATGTACAGTCTAAGCTCGATATCGCCCTCAATAAGATTCAGAGCATGAAGGCTCCTTTCGTACTTTACTACACAGACCAGAGTGCAAAGGACGCAATGGCTGCTCTCGATGATTTGGACGGTGCGCTCACAGCACTTAGCAATGCTTTGGAGGAGTATGATGACAATGCAACACTTATCGCAAAGTTCAAGGTTACAAACAAGGAGTTTGTAGAGAACACTGTCATCCCTACATACCGTGCTTTGGCTGACGACGACTTGAAGCTCGTTAATGCTTTGAAGAAAATTACATGGACAAAGTAATTAAATCTCAAAAATAACACAAGTAAAAAAGTTGGTAGCCGTGTAAAAATGGCTGCCAACTATTTACGTTTAAAAACAAAGGAAACATTATGAAACGTTTTTCAATTATCCCATTGGCTTGTGTAGCCTTAGCATTGGCTAGCTGTAGCGATGACAAGACTGTAGAAGAGGTTATCGACCTCGGACCAGGCAACACCACCGCTAAGTCTGACGAGTACTACGCTGGTGGAAAGTTGGGTACTACGACCCTTCAGAACGCTTACGCTTACCAGCAAGCTGCTCCTGCCGTAGACGATGCAGGCATGACACAAGCATTCCAGATTGGTGAATCACTCTTCGAGCGTGATTATAACACCAACACATCTGGTGCATTCTCTGGCTTAGGTCCTTTGGCTGTACGCCAGGGATGTCTTTATTGCCACCCTGCCTATGGCCATGGCAAGCGCATGGAACGCTATGCTGCCAACGACATGGGCAATGGTTACTTGCTCGTTATCTACGACAAGACCAACAACGCTTACATCCAGTCTGTAGCAGGTATGCCTCAGACACTGGCAGTAGAACCTTTCAAGGCTCCTATCGACGAGACCCAGATTAAGATCAAGTGGGAAAAGGCTACCGACGAATGGGGCAACAAGTTCCCTGACGGCGAGACTTACGACCTCATCTACCCTGAGGTAACCATCCCTTACAGCGCATACTATTCTCCTGTAACCGTAAAGCGTGGCAACGACCTCGTGGTTATCCCTGAGAGCGAGTACGAGGATAACATCGGCATCCGCCTGGAATCTACCATCGGTATCTATGGTACTGGTATGACAGACGCTATCCCAGATGACTCTATCACCAAGCAGTGGATCAAGGAGAGCGAATACTTCAACTCTATCGGCAAGACCGATGCCCTCAATCCAGGCTTCTGGGATCAGAGCGCAATGGAATGGAAGGCTGGTGGCTACTATAGCAACGCAGCAACAGGCACCAAGTATGTTCGCCGTTACACCTACGCCATGAGCCGTGGTCCATTGCTCGACGCAGCAGGTGCCAACGCCATTTGGAACATCACCAACGTGAACCGTCCAGACCGCAAAGGTCTATATCTCGACCTCAATGGTACCATCTATGCCAAGACAGCGATGAACGACAAGGATGTACAGGATGGTTTCCCTGAGTATGTCAAGCGTATCGACCCAGACCAGAAGCACCCTACATGGCATACTTCTGATGTCGCTCAGAACATCTACAACTACTTGACAGACAAGAACCAGGATGCCGAGATGACACAGGACCAGTACAAGAACTTCATGATTTGGCACCGTGGTCTCGCCGTTCCTGCCGCTCGTAACGTAGGTACAGAGAGCTACGAGAATGGTAAGAAGCTCTTCAAGCAGATAGGTTGTGCAGCTTGCCACCGTCCTGACTGGTACACTGGCGAAGACAACATCCAGGATCCTAACGGTCTCTTTGGCAACAACGATATGCCTCGCTACCCTAAGCAGCACATCTGGCCATACTCTGACTTCGTACAGCACCGTCTCTACATGGAGAATGACATCCGTACAGGTTGGTGCCGCACCACTCCACTTTGGGGTCGTGGCTTGAGCAAGCTCTGTACAGGTGCAGAGGATCGCTTGCACGACTGCCGTGCTCGCAACACCTTGGAGGCTATCATGTGGCATGGCTACAGCTCTAAGAGTGATGCACGCCACAGCATTGAGTTGTTCCGTAATCTTACCAAGGATCAGCGTAACGACATCATCTTCTTCGTAGAGTCTATCTAAGCTTTATTAGATAAGTAACAAAGACAAATAAATGACAGCATAACAAGCTTCATATATTTAAAGTAACCATAATAGCCGCACACTACCCTATCTCTCATCAAGAAAAGGAAGTGTGTGGCTTTTAATTGTTTTCATATGAACTTCAAATACATCAAACTTGCCATGCTCAGTCTGCCAATCCTTACCATGGCAGCATGTAGCGACAGTAACAGCACCCCATCCATCGATGATACCATCGACCTCGGCGACCCTACCAAGAAAGAGTATCCTGAGGACTACTATACAGGTGGCGAACTTGGTACTGTTTTCGACCAAAGTGCCCTCGCCTACCAACAGCCAGCACCAGCTATCGACAAGCAAGGTCTCTCCCAGGCTTTTGCCCTAGGCGAATATTACTTTGACAATCCTTTTACCGAGAACATCAAGCCTTTTGATGGTCTTGGTCCTCTATACATCCGTAGTTCCTGCAAGCAATGCCACATCGGATATGGTCATGGCAAGCGCCAGACCAAATACGACGGCAAGGATTATGGCAACGGTTACATCCTCATGATTACCGACGAGAACGACATCGTGGTACAGTCGTTCGGATGGGTAGCCATGGGACAAGCCACCGAGCCTTTCAAGCCTCAGTTTGACGAGAAGAAGGTAAAGATAGCATGGAACGAATACACCGACGAATGGGGCAATAAATTCGAGGATGGCGAGACCTACTCGCTCATCTATCCTGAGGTAACCCTCGAAGACGGCTGTATCTATGGCAAGCTCATCGACAAGGACGGCAAGGAGGTGCCACTGTCAAAGGCTAAGATTCGCTTGGAATCAAGCATTGGTTTCATCGGAAGCGGTCTTATCGACGCAATCCCAGACGAGGACATCCTGGAACAATACCGCAACGAAGGCAAGTTCTCTACCCTCAACCCACAGTTTTGGAACAACGAAACCAAGGACTTCGTAAAGAATGCAGACGGAACGCTGGCATTGAAGAACGGTGGCATCGTCTACAAGTTCGACTATGCACT
>CAVKXW010000096.1:9500-12625 GCA_963660215.1 Bacteroidaceae bacterium
TGGACAACAGGAGAGGACAAGATACGCGACCCATACAATCGCTTCACTGCCGATGACACACGTATGGTACACTACCCTAACCAGAAGATATGGCCATACACAGACCTCGTGCAGCACCGACTCTTCATGAAGAACGACCTGCGTACAGGTTGGTGCAAGACTGCGCCACTCTGGGGACGAGGACTGATGCAGATTTGCTCAGGACATTCTGACAGATTGCACGATTGTCGTGCCCGCAACACCTTGGAAGCCATCATGTGGCACGGTTGTTGCTCGGAAGGTGGCAAGAGCGATGCTCACTGGGCAGTGGAGAACTTCCGCAAGCTGACCAAGGAACAGCGCTATCAAGTCATCAAATTTATAGATTCTATCTAAGGTTAGAAAATGAACAAACTTAAGAAAATCGTGATTAGCTTAGCTGCCATCGTCATCGTAGTGATGATGGTAGCTACTTTTGTAGAAAACGCCAAGGGCACGGAATTTGCCCATACCAACATTTATAGTGCAGTATGGTTCGTGGCTCTGTGGGCTGTGTTCGCCACCATCAGTGCCATCTATATGTGGAAGCACCGATTGCACCGCAACATCTCCGTGTTCATGGTTCATGCCTCCTTCATCCTTATCCTGCTAGGGGCACTGACCTCATGGCTCACATCTGAGAGCGGCGACGTATACCTGCGCCAAGGCAAACCTAGCAAGGAAATGGTGCTCAAGGATGGCAAGACCACCCAACTAGACTTTGCGCTCCAGCTCAAAGACTTCAAGGTAGTATACTACCCAGGCACTGATGCACCGATGGACTATGTATCGGAGATAACCGCAGGTGATGAGCCAGTCAACATCTCCATGAACAACATCGGCACGTATCAAGGCTACCGTTTCACCCAAGCAGGATATGACGAGGATATGAAGGGTACCCATCTCGGTGTGTATTACGACCCTTGGGGCATAGCCATCACTTACGTGGGATACATCGTATTGTTCTTTGCCCTCCTCAACACACTGCTCACCAAACGCACCCGAATGCGCAAATTCTACCATCTAGCAGTGGATACCTCCAAAGCAAAGTTGCTCATCATCGGAATGCTTCTTGCCCTTCCATCTCTGGCTGTGCAAGGAAATGCTCAAAGCCTAAAAAAGGTAGATAGCAAGGTGGCTGACGACTTTGGCAAGATTTGCGTGCTATACAATAGCCGTATCTGCCCCATCAACACTGTGGCTACCACTTTTGTCACCAAGATGGCAGGCAAGTCTACATGGAATGGCATGAGCGCCAACCAAGTATTCTGCGGTTGGGTATTTGACGTAGCCAACTGGGAGAACGCCAAGATGATAGAGATTAAGAGCAAGGAGGCACAGAAGATTCTTGGCATTGATGGCAAGTGGGCATCATTCTCCGACTTTTGGAACCAGTACAACGAATACAAGTTGGAAAAGCCCCTGAGGGAAGCCTATCGCACAGGAAACAAGGACTTACAAAAGCAGCTACGTGATGCCGATGAGAAATTCAACATCATCAGAATGCTCTACAATGGCGAGATGCTACGTATGTTCCCATACACGGACAAGACAGGTAAAATCTCATGGCTTGCTCCTGGAGAGAAGAACATGCACGGCACATTGCCAAGCAAGGAATGGTATTTCGTAAGAAAGTCTATGGACGTTCTGGCAGAAAGCATCATCATGGATGATTATACACGTGCAGACCTGATAGCACAGAAGATTTACGACTATCAGCATATCCGTGGCGAGAAAGTGATACCATCCAAGGCTGCCATCTACGCAGAGTTGACCTATACGACCATCAACTCGCAGAAATGGCCTATCATGTTCTATCTCACCCTCTCACTGCTCTTGGTGATAGCCTCTACCATGCCACTATCCGAGAAGAACCAACGCAAACGCAATATCATCAGTATGGCTTTGCTGGGAGTGATGCTCGTACATACCACAATTGTGCTTGGATTGAGATGGTGGATAGCAGGACACTTGCCTATCTCGAATGGCTATGAGACGATGCAGTTCCTTTCTTGGGCTGTACTGATAATAACTATCGGCATCAGAAACAAGTTTGGTATCATCAAACAGTATGGTCCTCTGTTGGCTTCCTTCGCACTGCTTGTAGCCATGATTACCGACAGCAATCCACAGATTACCCAGTTGATGCCAGTATTGCAGTCACCATTGCTCTCTGTTCACGTGATGGTCATCATGGTGTCTTACGCCCTCTTCGGACTGATGGCTTTGGTAGGAATCCAAGGATTGATCGCACATTACAAGCACAACACGGAGAACGAGACCAAGCTTGCAGCCACCTCGCAATTCCTGCTCTATCCAGCCGTAGCCCTCCTGACCGTTGGCATCTTCATCGGAGCCATCTGGGCCAATGTGAGCTGGGGCAGATATTGGAGCTGGGACAGCAAGGAGGTCTGGGCACTCATCACCATGCTCATCTATGCAGCCCCACTGCATAGCGACATCAAGTGGATGAGAAAGCCATTCCATATCCACATCTATATGATTATCGCCTTCCTCAGCGTTCTCATGACATACTTCGGAGTGAATTACTTCCTAGCAGGAATGCACTCCTACGCATAAAAAAAGAAAATCTGTCAAATAACACCCTAGTAGCCAAGTCCTCAACGACTTGGCTGTTTTTTATTTTCGTCCTACAAAAACTACCGTAAAAACTTGGTGGTTACAGAATAAAGTCGTAACTTTGCAGCAAAATAGGAAATCATTAAAACAATAGGAGGATAAAGCTATGGCAAGACCAATCAGAGAAACGCCGATACTCTACGGCAAGAATGCTGAACGTTTCATGGAAAACATGAGACGAGTAGAAAACATGAGTGAAGAACAGCGTAAAGCAAATCGCGATAAAGCACGAGCTGCCTACGAGAGTTTAATAGATCATGTTATTTTTGCAAAAGATAGACGATAATGGATTTAGTAGAATTTATAAAAGAAGAGGACTTAAAGCCATTCGATTGCGGCGATGCCGACTTGAATGGCTTTCTTGTTGAAGATGCCATGGCATTTCACAACAAGCACATAGGCAAAACATTCATACTCAAAGAACAAGATGACATTGTAGCTTATTTCTGCCTACTTAACGATAAAGT
>CAVKXW010000097.1:0-12529 GCA_963660215.1 Bacteroidaceae bacterium
CATGCGGGTGATGAGGTAACCCACGTTGATCATGTTGCGAAGCTCACAGAGTTCTTTGCTCACTTTCACACGTTTGAAGAGGTTTTCTGTCTCTTCGTATAAAAGGTCTAGGCGATCCCATGCACGCTTTAGGCGGAGGTCGCTACGTACAATGCCGACGTAGTTGCTCATGCATTCGTTCACTTCTTTCACACTTTGTGTAATCAATACTTTTTCTTCGTTGGTCAGAGTCCCCTCGTCATTCCATGCTGGCACCTTGTCGTTGAAATCATATTCATCTACATGTTCCAAGCTATGTTTAGCAGCAGTGTCTGCATAAACAACAGCTTCTATCAGAGAGTTGCTTGCCAATCGGTTGCCTCCATGCAATCCCGTGCAAGAACATTCTCCAAGCGCATAGAGACGGTTGATGCTAGAGCAACCATTCAAATCGACTTTGATACCACCGCACATGTAGTGAGCGGCAGGACGTACAGGAATGTATTCCTTAGTGATGTCTATGCCGATGCTGAGACATTTTGCGTAGATGTTAGGGAAATGATGTTTGGTTTCCTCTGGGTTTTTATGGGTTACGTCAAGACAAACATGGTCTAATCCGTGAATCTTCATTTCTTTATCGATGGCACGTGCTACGATGTCGCGAGGGGCAAGGCTCAGTCGCTCGTCGTACTTCTCCATGAAGCTCTCGCCATTAGGCAAACGAAGAATGCCACCATATCCACGCATCGCCTCGGTGATGAGGAATGCTGGGTGGGTCTCGCCTGGGTGATAGAGGGCAGTAGGGTGGAACTGCACAAACTCCATATCTGCCACTGTTCCCTTGGCACGATAAACCATCGCCTCGCCATCGCCTGTGGCAATCACAGGGTTGGTCGTAGTCTGGTAAACAGCACCGCATCCACCTGTACACATCACGGTAACCTTGCTCAGATAGGTATCTACCTTCTGGGTGTTTGGGTTAAGGACGTATGCACCGTAACAGTTGATATAAGGAGTGCGTCGGGTAACACGGGCACCCAAGTGGTGCTGGGTGATAATCTCCACGGCGAAATGATTTTCCTTGATGTCGATGTCTGGGTTGTTGCGCACAGCCTCCATCAGTCCACGCTGAATCTCGGCACCTGTGTCGTCGGCATGGTGAAGGATGCGGAACTCGCTATGTCCGCCCTCACGGTGAAGGTCGAACTTGCCGTCTTGCTGTTTGTCGAAGTTGACACCCCATTCCACCAACTCCTTGATTTGCTCAGGGGCCTTGGTGACCACCAGCTTCACAGCCTTGTAGTCGCTGATATAGTCACCTGCTATCATCGTATCCTGTATGTGCTTGTCGAAGTTATCCACCTCCAGGTTGGTAACTGACGCCACACCACCTTGTGCAAATGAAGTGTTTGCCTCGTCGAGCGAGGTCTTGCAGATCATACACACCTTACCTTTATGCGCTCTGGCTACTTTCAGGGCGTAACTCATACCGGCAACTCCTGAGCCGATAATCAGAAAATCATACTTATAAACCATTGAGTTTATCTTTTGCTTGTTTCTTACAGAATGGAACCTGTCTCGGAGGGCAGAATCCAATATATTCTTGAGAATTAATTCTTAATTCGATGCAAAAGTAATAATTTATCTTTAAAATGAGTAATAAGAGACGATTTTTTTGTAATTTTGCAACGATTTTTATATAATAAGGTATGGCAGACAGAACTTTTCATAAGCGTTTTACATCGACGGCTCGCATCGGTGTGGTAGTCTTTGCCCTCTTGGCTGGCTACTTCTTCTGGGTGAAGATGGCTATCATCGGCATCTTGCTCGCCATCGTCATCGTGGGCATGATAGAGCGCATTCTCAATACGACGTATACATTCAGAAAGGTGAAGCCTATCGACCGTGACGACGAGATGGAGTATCTTATCATCAACGAGGGGCGTTTCTCTAATAATAAGAATGTGCCCGTGTGCGACATCATCAGCGTCGGCACGGCTAAGACCTTCTTGGGATTGGATCATTGCACGGTGATAGAGTATGGGCATCATAACATCGTGGCGGTGCAGCCCGATAATGAGGAGGCCTTCGCTAAGGAAATCAAGAAAAGACAAGAAAATGAAAGTGAAGAGGGAAGAACGAAGAGTGAAGAATAAAACGGATAATGAATAAGATTTTTAGATATTTGATGGGCTTGATGATGGCGATGCTCTTGACGTTGCCAGTGAATGCCCAGACGGAAGAAGACGATGTGGAGGTGGTAGACTCCACGATGATTGACTCCTTGGCTACGGATACATTGAAGTTGCCGTGGCCTGAGTCGGTACAGGTGGGCATCGACAAACTCTTGGAGAGCAAGATGTTCGAGACTTCGCAAGTGGGACTGATGGTATGGGACCTTGATGCCGACTCTTGCATCTATCAGCACAATGAGCGACAACTGATGCGCCCTGCCAGTACGATGAAGTTGGTGACTGCCATCACGGCTCTCGACAAGTTGGGCGGTTCTTATCAGTTTAAGACTACGCTCAAGTACACAGGTTCTATCGAGAATGGAGTGCTGAATGGCGATGTGTATTGCATCGGAGGCATGGATCCTCGATTCAACAATGACGATATGGCAGCTTTTGTCAATAATCTGAAGGAGATGGGCATCGACACCATTCGTGGAGGCATCTATGCCGACCGTTCGATGAAGGATGCCGACCTGTTGGGCGAGGGATGGTGCTGGGATGATGACAACCCAGTGCTTTCGCCATTGGTGTTCAGTCGTAAGGACATCTTCATGGATAGGTTTCTCTCCAAACTGCGTGATGCAGGCATCGAGTATGCCAGTTTTGGCGCATCCGTCAAGACTTGTCCAGCCAATGCCTTCACCGTCTGTACCCGATTCCATACGATGGATCAGATACTGCACAAGATGATGAAGGAGAGCGACAATCTCTATGCCGAGTGTATGTATTACCAGATAGCGGCTTCCACAGGCAATAGGCCTGCCAGTGCCAAGAGCGCCAGGAATGTGGAGCGCCAGTTGATACGCAAGATTGGGCTTGATCCTGCTCGCTATAAGTTGGCTGATGGCTCAGGTTTGTCGCTCTATAACTATCTGAGTGCCGAACTGGAGGTAAAACTTCTTCGATATGCTTATCGCAACGATAATATCAAGGAGCACTTGGTGCAGTCGCTGCCTATCGGTGGCGTGGACGGTACATTAAAAAAACGTATGAAGAACAGTTTTACCCACGGCAATGTGAAGGCGAAGACAGGAACGCTTACTGGTATCATCTCGCTCGCAGGCTATTGCAAGGCAGCAAATGGTCACGACCTTTGCTTCTCTATTATCAACAATGGCATCATGCACGGCAATAATGCCCGCAACTTTGCGGACAAGGTTTGCACCTTGCTCTGCCAGCCATAAGGCATTGTTAAATTAGAAATGTTAAATGTTAAGTTGTTCTTCCCAACTTACTTTGATATTCTAATTTAACAATTAACATTTAACACTTAACATTGAAAAGAAATGGAGGAAATACGTAAGTTTGTAGAAGGTTTGATAGAAATGGCAGGCATCACGGGCGACATGGTGCCGATGCTTCGCCATATCTTGCTCACTATCACTGCGGTGTTGTTGGCGGTATTGAGCGACTTCTTGTGTCGCAAGATTCTCGTGCCGATTATCTTGAAGATTACCGAGAAGACGGAGGTAACCTGGGATGACATCCTCTTTAACAAGAAGGTGCTCACCTCGGCTTGTCATATTGTGCCTGCCATTGTCATCTGGAAATTGATGCCGCTGGTGTATCTTGAATATCCGATATTCAAGGAGATTTTGGAGCGTGCCACAGGCATCTATATCGTGGTGATGTCGGTGCGCACGGCTTTGGTGTTCATCGGCTCGTTCAAGGGACTGGAGGATGCAAAGGAGCGTCGCTCCTCTGCACAACAGTATTTTCATACCTTCTGTGGTGTGCTCAGGGTATTGATGCTCTTTGTGGCAGGAGTGGTGGTCGTGGCAATCGTCTTGGGCAAAGACCCGATGACGCTTTTTGCAGGATTGGGCGCCACATCCGCCGTGTTGATGTTGGTGTTCAAGGACACTATCCTCGGTCTTGCCGCAGGTATCCGACTCACCAGCAACGATATGCTTCATAAGGGCGATTGGATTACGGTGAAGTCGGCGGATGCCAATGGTATCGTGGAGGAGATGTCGCTCACTACCATCAAGATTCGCAATTTCGACAATACGATAGTTACCATCTCGCCAGCTACCCTCGTGAATGGGTCTTTCCAAAACTGGATTGGGATGCAGAAGAGTGGTGGCAGACGAGTACAGCGCAAGGTGTATTTCGACTTCCGCAGCATCCGATTGGTGGATGAGGCTCTCAAGGCCTTTCTAATTGGTAAGCATTTTGCCACAGAGGATTCTTTCAAACTTAAAAACTCTTTGCTGAAAGCATTGGAGACGGATAAAGAATCGGGTAAGGATATGGCGGATTTGCAGAATCCAGCCGCTTTAGCCCCGACCAATCTCCAGCTTTATCGTAAATATATGGAGCGATACCTCCGTGAACGTCCTGAGGTCAATACAGAGATGACTCTGATGGTTCGCCAACTGGAGGCTACCCAGTGCGGACTCCCGATGGAGTTTTATTTCTTCGTCAAGGACAAGGTATGGGTGAATTACGAGCATATCCTCGCAGAAATCATGGAACATGCCTATGCTCTGGCATCTGAGTTTGGCTTGAAGATTTATCAGCAGTATCCTGAGCAGTAAAATGAATAATAATTTTTCAAAAACGATAATAGATTGGTTTTGCGAGAATGGCAGGTCGTTGCCGTGGCGTGAAACAAAAGACCCTTATGCGATATGGCTGAGCGAAATCATCCTCCAGCAAACTCGCATAGCCCAAGGATGGGAATATTGGGAGCGATTTATGCAGCAATATCCATCGGTGGAGGCTCTGGCTGCTGCCAGCGAGGATGATGTGCTGAAGCTTTGGCAAGGCTTGGGCTATTACTCTCGTGCCCGAAACCTTCATGCTGCCGCCAAGCAAATCGTGGCATTGGGCAAGTTTCCCGATACCCTCGAAGGCATCAAGGCTCTGAAAGGAGTTGGGGATTATACCGCCGCAGCCATCGGCTCTTTTGCCTTTGATATTCCTGCTGCCGTGGTAGATGGCAATGTATATCGTGTACTCTCTAGATATTTTGGCATTGATACGCCCATCAATACCACCCTGGGTAAGAAAGAGTTTGCTGCCTTGGCGCAATCATTGCTGACAACATCCGATGCTTCGGAGAAGATTCGTCCGAACGAATTTGATATGGAGTTATCGGCAGTCTCAGCCTATAACCAAGGTCTTATGGATTTCGGTGCCATCCAATGCACACCGCAATCTCCTAAGTGTCTTCTCTGTCCTTTGGCGGAGACTTGTGAGGCATTGCGCAGTGGCAGAGTGAACGAACTACCTGTCAAGCAGAAAACATTGAAAGTAAAGACTCGTCATCTTACCTATATATATATAAGGTGTAATGGGGAAGATGCCGCATCAGGCTCTTCCGTCGAACCAATGGTTGCCATCCATCGCCGAGGCGAGGGAGATATTTGGCAGGGATTATGGGAGCCTTTCAATGCTTCCATTCATGAAGAGAAAGCATCGGCAACATTCTCAGAAATACAAGAGATGCTTCATTTGGATGCAGCGGAGTTGAATCATCTTCGATTGATAGCAAAAGATGTAAAGCATGTGCTGACCCATCGCATTCTCCTTGCCGACTTCTATCTCTTAGAAATAGAAAAACGCCCTCTTTTACCCGATGATTATATCTGGATAAAAGAGAGCGATGTTGTCAAATATGGTGTGCCACGGCTCATCGAAATCTTGTTGGAGAGGTTATGAGGAGTTTATGATATGCTTCTTATCTTCACTTGTTATTTCGTAGGCGAAATGAGTGGATGCTTGAAATACTGCTTGTATATATTATAGTAGATTTCTGCCCATCCGTCTTCCACGAGATACTTCAAGTCTTTGGCTAAGTCTGGGTGGGCATCTATCAGTGCCACGAGTTTAGGATTATACATCGTGCCAGCCCCCTCTCTCAACTCTTGCATTACCACGTCGTAAGGCTTCTCGTAACGATAGTTGCGTCCCACCTTCTCGGTGGCAGCCTGTATACAGTCGCTCAAGTGTACGATGTCTATCATGATTCTAACATCAGACTTCGTGTTGTCGAAGTCATCGGGATATCCTCGTTCCCCATTGTACCATTTGTGATGACCGAGCGTTGTGTCGTGAAACTTGTTGAGCTCTGGAGCCAGGTTGAGGTAATGGAGTGCCAATGTAGGGTGTCGCTGGATAACCTTTCTCTCCTCTTCGCTCAGCGGGCGGTACTCATTGTTGACGACAGAAAGTATCGGACTCTTGCCTATGTCGTGATACAAGGAGGCTTCGTAGATGAAAGAGAGAAAAGCTTGTTTGTTGTTTACGATGTCTTCTTCCAGTTGGTATCCTAGACAACCGCGTAGCAATCCTGGACTATGTTTCAATATCGCCTGCATCAGAACTTCCGAAATCTTAGCTACATGTACAGAATGTGCGTAGGTGGAAATGTGGGTTACCACAGTAAGCGAGTTGACGAACCGAATGCGCTCCTTCGGGGTGAGATGCCTTATCATCCACTTGTCTGTAGATAGACTGCTGAGGCTTCTGATATAGTCGGTGCTATGTTGTTGGTCCTTGCGAATCAGATAGGCACGTTCCATGTCCTTGCACATCATCAAGGCGTTCTTGTGCTTTTGTGATTCGGAAAGTGTGGTTTTGTGGTTGATGAATGCGGCGGTATAGAAAGGTTGCAAGAACATGACAATCTCCTTGGCATTCAAATGCTTGTTCCTCAATTCCTTTCGGATTACCTTGTATCGTTTCTGCCACTTCTTCCAAGCCTCGTCTGCTGTAATCTGCCCTGTCTGAATTTGCATATAGAGTGTTCGCACAAATGATACGTCCGACAGGGAGTCGGCGGTGAGGTTGCGTTGAATCACCCTTTCGATGATGCCTTTGTCATGATTTTTAATCATGCTAATGGTATCCGACAGATAGACATTTCTTACCAAAGCCTCTTCCTCCTGCCATTGCATGCGTCGCAAGTCTTCTAGTATTTCTGCAGAAACATGCTTTTCTATGTCCCGTCGTTCTAGGTATTCGTCCAAACGGCGACAGTTAGCTTTGTATTCATCGATGGTCTGTAAATGGTGGAGGTACCAGATGGTTCTTGGCATCAACAGCAAAGCCCTAGGATAGGCATATTCATAATAGGGAAGAGACTTTGCGCTGTCTGACATGAGCTGAAGACCATGCTTGTATGCCTCTTTGATATATTGCTCGTTGCCTCCAAGATTCCACATCTGTAGGTAGCTGGCCAGTTGCCACAGATGAATCATGTTGGAATAGTTCAAACTGTCGGGCATCAGACGCAATCCTTTTTGCAAGATGCCGCTGAAGCTGAATACCATGAAAGGGTCGCTCATGGCTCGTGTTACATATTCTTGATTGAACGCATTGAAGAAGTCGAGGTATGCTTCACGAGGAATGGAGTCCAAGGGTTGGTTGAAATAATCCTTGATAGTAGTTACGGCTACCTTGTCAGCATCGTATAGATGGTGGTTGATAATCGAACGTTGCCAGAAATAGTTAACCCATTTGTTATGGTCTTTTATCAAGAATATACTGTCGTTTTGGCGATTATAGATGATACGGTTTTTCCGCAAGACTTCAAAGCAACGTTTGAAATCTGGCATCTGTTGAGCATAATCTTGCGCTCTGCAAGGGTATGCCCATGTGCTGATGATGAATAACAAGCATGTTATTACTAAGTTTTTACCCATGGGCCTTTATTTTTCGTTTGACCGCAAAGGTACACTTTTTATTTGATAATCTATAACTTTTTTAGTGAAAATGTGGAAAAATAATAAAAATAAAGCTCTCTTATACTCATTAAGTGGAATATAAGAGAGCTTTTGGTATTTAAGCTACTAGTATTTGGCCTTTAAATCCAAAATAAGAATTAGTAGTTCTGTGCCTCAATCTGGAAGTAGCTCTGTGGGTGGTTGCAAACTGGGCAAACCTCAGGAGCCTGCTTACCTACGCAGATATGACCGCAGTTGGCACACTGCCAGATGCAATCGCCATCGCGAGAGAAGACGAGCTTGTCCTGCACGTTCTTCAAGAGCTTGCGATAACGCTCCTCGTGGTGCTTCTCGATGGCTGCCACCATCTCAAACTTGATGGCAATCTCCTCGAAACCTTCCTCGCGAGCCTCCTTCGCCATACGAGGATACATCTCTGTCCACTCGTCGTGCTCACCGCAAGCGGCAGCCTCCAGGTTCTTCTCTGTGCTCTGGATGGCACCGCCCTCCAAGTACTTGAACCACATCTTGGCGTGCTCCTTCTCGTTGGCAGCAGTCTCCTCGAAGATGTTAGCTATCTGAACATAGCCGTCCTTCTTAGCCTTGCTAGCGAAATATGTATACTTGTTGCGTGCCTGTGACTCACCTGCAAACGCTTCCATCAAATTCTTCTCAGTCTTTGTTCCTTTTAATTCCTTCATAATGTTTATGTATTAAAGTTAATAATCTGTTTGTCTTGTCTCTTTTCTTTTGCAAAGAAAATGCAAACGAGCGCAATGAAAGTTTACTTTCAAATTGCCGAGTGTAGCTTTTCTTCTGCAAAGATATTGTAATTTTTCCAATTTTGCAAGAGAACAAAGAAAAATCTTTCCTTCTTTAGTTTCTTTTAACTAAAAGAGGGAGTCTTTCTAGGCTTGGAAAGGCTTGCACCTCTTTAATATATAGAGGGCACCAGCGAGCAGTCCGATTCCCACAACCCATGAGATGATGGCGCTAGCCACGAATCCCAGGCTATGGGTGAATCCTGCCACCACGAAGGTGAGGAACGATACGCTTGCTACGGTCAAGGCGTAAGGCAACTGTGACGACACATGATGCACATGCTTGCATTCGGCTCCTGCGCTCGCCATAATAGTGGTATCGCTGATAGGCGAGATATGGTCGCCACAAACAGCTCCTGCCATACAAGCCGAGATGGAGATGCTGCGGAGTGCATCACCAGCAGGGAACACGGCGATGCAGATAGGTATCAAGATACCGAATGTTCCCCAAGATGTACCTGTGGCAAAGGCGAGGAAGGCGGCTACGATGAAGATAATGGCAGGCAGGAGTTGCTGTAGTCCTGCCGCACTGCTCGATACTACGCCCGATACATATTCTGCCGCACCTAGCGAGTCGGTCATGCTTTTCAACGTCCAGGCTAAGGTTAGTATCAGAATGGCTGGCACCATCGCCTCGAACCCCTTGATGAGGCTGCTCATAGCGTCATTGAATGGCAATGTCTTGCGAACCACAAACATCACGACGGTGAGGATGAATGCCGCCAACGAACCGATGACCAGTCCCACGGAAGCATTGCTCTCTGCGAAGGCATCCACGAAGTCCATGTAGTTCTTGCTCCCGGCATCGAAGAATCCGCCAGAGTAGACCATGCCTGCCATGCAGAAGATAATGAGCATCACGATAGGGATGATGAGGTCGGAGACGGCACCTTTCTCACGGGTCGCCTCGCCCTCTTGTTGCTTGGCTCCCACACCATGCTCCACCACATGCAGCTTGGTGTCGCTCACTTCGTCGAGCTTCCCGCCGTTGGTGCGCTCATACCATTCCTTCAGTCTTGCGTCATACTTGCTCATCGCCTTGAAGTCGAAGCCGAGCATCACCACGCCAAACATAAAGATGATAGTAAAGAAGGCATAGAAGTTGAAGGGTATCGCCTTGCAGAAGAGAGCCAATCCATTTTCGCCTCCCGACACAAAGCCCGATACAGCAGCCGCCCAACTGGATATAGGCGAGATGATGCAGACGGGAGCGGCGGTGGAGTCGATGAGGTAAGCCAACTTCTCCTTGGTCACGCCATTGCGAACAGCGATAGGGCGCATCACCGAACCCACTGTGAGGCAGTTGAAGTAATCGTCGATGAAGATGAGGATGCCGAGCAAGATGGTGGCTATCTGCACGCCAATCTTCGACTTCACGTGTTTGGATGCCCAGCGACCGAAGGCTGCAGAACCACCCGCCTTGTTCATCAGCGAGACGATGGAGCCGAGAAGCACCAGGAATACCAAGATTCCCACGTTCCAAGGGTCGGATAGACAATGTATCATACCGTAAGACTTAGCATCGTCGCCAGAGCCTACGGTATGGTTGGTGAGGTGTACGAGGAATCCGTCGAATCCCGTACCCATGGATATGCAGTATTGCACGGCCCCGAGGATGATGCCGATAAAGAGTGAGGAGTATACCTCCTTGGTCTTCAGTGCCAAGGCGATGGCGACGATAGGAGGGAGCAGCGACCAAGCGGTGCCTATCATGTTGTAATCCATATCTGTTTGTTTTGCTTATTTCTTCTTTTTGTTTCTTCTTCCTTCTTTTTTCTTTACTTCCCAATGTCCACTATATCCACTGCCGACATAGACGATGTGCGGCATCTTGGCTATGTGGCGTTTGATGGTTCTTGTTGTGAACCCAGATAGTGAGGCTAGCTCTTCTGTAGTAATCAGTGGGTAAACTGCTACTTGATATTCAATCCATTTATCTAATTCTTTACCTTGAGTGACACCTTGAGTGACATCTTGAGTGACATCTTGAGTGACATCTTGAGTGACATCTTGAGTGACATCTTGAGTGACATCTTGAGTGACATCTTGAGTGACATCTTGAGTGCCACCTTGGGTATCACCTTGAGTATCATTTTCTAGGTAATGCGTTTCCATGTTAGGATGCTCCTCTTCCCAAATATCAATGATATTAGGAAAGGTGATGGTAAACTGTGCCCTGTCGGAGAAGAATTTGGGTAGCATCTTTTCCGAAAAGTAAGGCAAAGCCTTGATAGGGTCGATAATCTTACCCATACCAGAACCTTTGCGCTCCATAAATCCCAGTTGAGCGAAGATGTCGGCAATGACCGGATTGCGTCTGATGGATGGAATATCCTCGATGTTCATATTTTGTATGATACGGCCTTCTGGCATGGAGCCTGGGGAGTAGATGACGAGTCTGTCTTCATACATGTCTACATGTACCTCGCTGCCTTGTATCAGGTAGTCTCGATGTGCCAGTGCGTTCGTTACGGCTTCCATGACGCTGCGTTCCATGTATTCAGGAATTTCTATGCGTTGCATCGGCTCTTTATACCACATCTTTCGGGTATTGCGGCGGATAAACGCCATCGTATCTTCCAAGAGTGTTACCAATCCGCCTGTAATCTCCGTACTGTCCAGTGCATCTATTGTTCCTCCAGCTTTGGTCTTACCATTCCATCTTGTACAGAATACTCGGCTTTGTCGAATAGGGCATTCGTCAGCCATGAGCAATCCTGCATAGGTAAGGATGCCCTTGGTGTCAACCAATCCAAAAGAGCGATAAAACTTATTGTCAAAGCTCTGTCCATTCCATGCATAATAGCGGCTGCGCAACTTGCTGAAGGCGTAGTCATCAAACAATTCGTCGCTAGGGCGAGCATCAAATGAAGAGTTGCGGCCTTTTAGCACTAAGCGTTTATGTTCTGTTGCTTCAGCGATGACAGATTCGTTGCCGATACGCACGAATGTTTCGAGAGCTCCATCACCCATATAATAATAAGGTGTATCGTCGCCTGACAACACGTGAAGGATGAGAATGTTTTTTCCATCCGCTTGCTCTATCTTCATGTTTATTTGTGGCACAGGGTCGATACGTTCTTTTATTTTCTGGCTGATAAACTCGGCATCTTCTTTAGCATCTGCCAAACCAACAATCGTATCATCGTCGGCGATACCAAATAGTAAGCAACCGCCTTCGCCATTGGCAAAAGCGCTAACGCTCTTCAGCCAACTTTTCACCTTACGGTGCTCCACCTCCTGTTTCTTGTCGTATTCGGTGGTCTCGCCTATGTATTTAGAAATATATCTTAGTGTATCTTCTGCCATAATTGTTCTTTGTAAATTTATGGGTTGCAAATTTAATCATTTCTTTTGAAATAACGTTGCAAGATGAGAGATTTTTATTCTTTTACCTGCAATATTGTCAGTTTTCTTTTGGCGTTTCCGTTTCTTTTATGTATCTTTGCAGTGTCATCCCATGGATGGAGGGCATAGAGCTGCCCTTCAATGGAAAATCCGTGGCTTGGCTTATCTTATGAGAACGACGTTTACTCGTTTTCTTCGGGCTTGTTGGAACCTAGGAAATTTCAAGAATCGCTAAGAAGGAGGCTGATGTGAACGCCTATGCATATCGTATATATGCAGCACGAAGTGCGCCCTTTCGTAAGAAGGGGTGTGCTTGGTGCTATACCTATATATACTATGGCGGCGTAGGCTTTATCACATTATACTCTTAGCGATACAGGTTTTCCTAGGACCTACAACAAGCAAGAGTGACAGGTGATAGAACTCCTACGCCGTTTCTTGTAGATATGGATTCATGGTAGAAAAGAAAAGTTCT
>CAVKXW010000098.1:0-12499 GCA_963660215.1 Bacteroidaceae bacterium
GTTTTTCATAGTATTAGATTTAAGGTTAACAAGGTATGGGGTCGCAGCGGCGACCCTTTTTTGTTTTTCTTTATCTTCTTCGCTTAGGCTTGAACTTTCTGTAGAGTTTCCAAGCGAGCAATGCGCCATCCAGCGCACCTACACCAACTTGCAACAAGCTGTTGAGCTTCTTGCCGGTGCTAGCTTGGCGCTGCAAGATGTCGGGCTTCGTGAAGAGCTGTCCCCATAGAGTCTGTATCTTGGCATTGTCGGCATCTATCTGCTTGCGCAAGTGCTCCTTCTTGAGACGAATGTCGCCCAAGGAATTATATACATTGATGTCTGAATAGTCTGTCATATCAATAGATATATTGAGATTCTTAATCAAAATAAATAGATGCAGTTTTGCTATTTCTCCATGAGGAGGCTAGCCAAGAACCTCACGAGCGGTCTTTCGATCCATTGATGGCGGAAAACTACAAACAATATTAATATAAAGAGGTAAAAAACAGCCACTAAGCAGAAAGCTATGGCATGGCTACCTAGCATGTCTGCCAAGGCGTAAGCTGCACCAAACGACAGATAAATGATGGCTAGGATGAGCAAGCCAGACAATACCACAGTCATCGTGATGGCTGTGAGCAGGCGTACCACCTTATCCACAACATCGAGCTTCAGATATTCGCTCTGAAGCCCGATGTAATGTTTGAGCACCTCTACGAGCTGCCCGATCGTTTCTACATTCTTATCGTTAGAGAACATCATGATAGATGATGATTAAACCTCTGGAGCTGCCTCCTTGATGTCGTCAACCAAATCCTCAACGTCCTTGCGGCTCAACTTGATGTCGTGCTTCTTGCAGAAATCGTCTACAGCACCTGCTATCTTGCTGCGTGTGTCCTCGCCCTTCTCAGGGGCAAAAATCAAACCAAGAGCTGTACCTGCGATGGCTCCACCGAGGAAAGCGCCAATGTAACCTAATGTTTTCATAATCTTCAATTTTAAATGTTATACCAATAATATTTTCGGCAAATATACTAATTAATCTTTAGAAAACAAGCTTTTTTGTCTTAAATTTTAGTTAAAAATGTTGTAATACCTTGTTTTAACAAACTTTAGGCGGAAAAAGCTTCGTTTTTTGGGAAATATTTCGTATTTTCGCAGAACAAAACGCAGATTGCGTCTTTTAAACATGGAAACAATAACAATATTATCAATAAAAGCAAATTTAAAGATTATGAAGAAATTAACAGTATTGAGCATGGGCATGTGCGCAGTTTTGGCACTTGCTAGTTGTGGTACATCAAAGGAAAGTGCATATAAGAAGGCTTACGAGAAGGCTCAGCAGCAGGAGCAGCAGGCTGCCGAGGCTCCAGTGGCACAGGAACCTGTGGTTACTCCATTGGAGACAACTACTCCTTCTGAAAGCACCAATACGGAGGTTGACAACGCAACTGTTCGCTCAGAGGACGTAGACCTCGTCATGGGCTCTGGTCTTCAGACTTACAGCGTAGTGGTAGGTTCTTTCTCTCTCAAGGCTAATGCAGAGGGCTTGGCCAACACATTGAAGAGCGCAGGTTATGACGCTCAGATTGCGTTGAACAGAGATCGTAACATGTATCGCGTGGTAGCTTCTACATTCTCAGACAAGGCTGGCGCTGTGAAGAGCCGCAATCAGCTTCGTGCAGGCAAGTATCCTGATGCTTGGTTGCTCTTGAAGAAGTAATTCTTTCCTAGAGAAAAGTAATTTTATCATCCAAAGGAAATAGATTCATGCGAATCTTATCTATAGATTACGGTAAGAAACGTACCGGACTGGCAGTGACCGACCCCTTGCAGATTATAGCCAATGGGTTGGCCACTGTTTCTACACCCGAACTTTACCAATTCATCGAGGCTTATACCCAGAAAGAACAGGTGGAGCGCATCGTCATCGGTAAACCTATGCAGCCCAATGGGCAGCCTAGCGAAAATCTGGTGCGAGTAGAGAATTTCTACAATCGCTGGCGTAAGGCTCATCCCGAGATTCCCATCGAGTATTATGACGAACGGTTCACTTCCGTCTTGGCGCATAGGGCCATGATAGATGGAGGCGTAAAGAAAAAGGTGAGAAAAGAAAACAAAGGACTGGTGGACGAGATAAGCGCCACCATTATATTACAAGATTATTTGCAATCAAGAAGATAATGATTTTACCTATTTATATTTATGGTCAGCCTGTGTTGAGAAAAGTGGCTGAAGATATTACCCCTGATTATCCAGAGCTAAGACAGCTCATCGATAATATGTACGAGACGCTCGATTCTAGCAACGGTATCGGCTTGGCTGCCCCTCAGATAGGACTTGCCATCCGATTGGTGGTCATCGACTTGGATGTGCTGAGCGATGATTTGCCTGAGTACAAGGGATTCCGCCATGCTTTCATCAATCCTCATATCTTGGAATATGATGAAGATAACTTCAACTCTTCGGAAGAGGGATGTCTTTCTATTCCTGGTATCAATGAGAAGGTGGTTCGCCCTGCACGCATCCATGTGAAATATATGGATGAGGACTGGAACGAGCACGACGAATGGGTAGAGGGCTACTTGGCTCGTGTGATGCAGCATGAGTTCGACCATTTGGAGGGAACCATGTTCGTAGATCGTGTTTCTCCTCTTAGAAAGAATATGATCGGGGGTAAACTCAAGAATATTCTCAAGGGCAAATTCAGAGCTAGTTATCGAACCAAGGTGCGTCGATAATCTTTTTAGCAAGGAAGAGAAATACTGCAAATGAAAAAGATTCTCTTAGTTTTTATGCTGGTTGTGGCGGCGGCTTCTGCTTCTGCCCAATACCGAGTGGATAGGCTTGTCACTGCTGGAAGAAGCGCATTGTTTTACGAAGACTTCGTTCTTTCCATCAAGTACTTCAATCTGGCGATAGGTGCCAAGCCTTATCTTTACGAGCCGTGGTATTACAGAAGTGTGGCTAAGTTTAATCTCGATGACTTTGTGGGAGCGGAGAATGATGCCTGCGAGGCTATCAATCTCAACCCCTATGTCAATGACATATATGACCTTCGCGCCATCTGCCGTATCCGACAGAACAGATACGAGGATGCCATCGACGACTATAACGCTGCCATCAGGATAGAGCCACGCAACCGCAACTATTGGTTCAACCGTGCTCTCTGCCAGATGGAGAATAAGAAATATGACGAGGCATTGGTGGAACTGGATACCATCGTAAGCAAATGGAAAGACTGGTCGAATGCCTATTCGCTCAAGGCGGAGGTCTATTTGCACAAGAAGGATACGGTGCAGGCAGAGAAATGGCTCGACAAGAGTCTGCAAGTGAACCCGTATGATGGGGAGGCTTGGACCACAAGAGCTTATATGGCTTTGGCGCGCAGAGAATGGAAAACTGCCGACGAGGCGCTGACCAAGAGCTTGCATTTCAAGCCCAATAACGTGAATAGTTATATCAACAGGGCCTTGGCACGTATCAACTTGAACAATCTTAGGGGTGCCATGAGCGATTATGACAATGCCTTGGACTTGGATCCAAACAATTTCTTGGCACATTATAACCGAGGCTTGATGCGTGTGCAGTTGGGTGACGACAATCGTGCCATCACCGATTTCGACTTCGTCATCAAGATGGAGCCGAAGAACTTCATGGCTATCTTCAACCGTGCGCTTTTGCATGACAAGACGGGCAATCTGAGGGCGGCTATCCGAGATTATACCACCGTCATCAATCAGTTTCCTAACTTCTGGACAGGACTTTCCTATCGTGCCAACTGTTATCGCCGTTTGGGGATGACCAGCAAGGCTGAGCTCGATGAGTTCCGCATCTTCAAGGCACAGATGAATAAGCACATAGGTATACAGCCACGTTGGAGTGCGAAGACCAAGAAGGAAATGCGCAAGCGTTCGGAGGTAGATCCGAATAAGTTTGCCTCGCTGGTGGTCGAGGACGAACCGAAATACGAGCACAACTACAAGAGTGAATACCGTGGCAAGATTCAAAACCGACAGGTAGAGGAGGCTTATCTGCCAATGTATCAGCTCTCTTATTTCCCTAATACCCGAAATGTGAGTGGAGTGCAGGCTTTCGATAAGGAAGTGGAAGCTTTGAATCAGCAAACTCAGAAGGAGGTTGCAGCCAAGGGGAGCAAGAACAAGGCTGATAAGATATATATTGTATGCTCGAAGGAACAGCTCAATGAGGGCGAATCGATGAAGGTATTCTCGTTGATAGATAAGCTTTCTGCCGAACTGAGCGTGGCTACCGACTTGGAGCAAAAGAAAAATATCTTGATGCGCAGAGCCGTGGCTCACAGCGTGTTGCGCGACTTCGAGGCTGCCATTAGTGATTTCACTTATTACATCTCGCTGGATGAAAAGAATTCGCTTGTCTATTGGCAGCGTGCCGTATGCCAGGCGGAGATGGATGAATTTAATCGGGCAGAGGGCAAGGGCGTCGTTAACGTACATTCTGCCGAGGCAGACTTTAGTGATGCCATCCGCTTGAGCAACAACAATGCTTTTATCTATTATAATAGAGGTAACTTGCATGCAGGTAGAAACGAGTTGTCGAAGGCTATCGATGATTATACCATTGCCTTGAGAATAGACAATCGTCTTGCCGAGGCTTATTATAATAGAGGTATCGCTCGTGCCAAGAGCGGCAACAAGCAGGCTGCCATACAAGATCTATCCAAGGCAGGCGAGCTTGGCTTGTATGATGCTTACTCGGTTATCAAGCGACTGAATAAGATAAAATAAAAAAAGAGGGTGTGTCATATAACGCTTATGACACACCCTCTTTTTTATATGTTTTTTGTGACTATTGTTTTTTTATATTCTTGTTGTTTCTTCTTATATTCTAGTCACTTGCTTCACTCCCTTCACGGCACTGAGCTTCTTGAGGAGAGCGTCTGTCTTTCCTGCGTCGTCAATCATTACGGTGACGTTGCCAGAGAACAATCCATCTTTCGACGAAATGTTGATGCCTCGCATCACGAGTTTGTCTTCCTTGGAGATAATGTTGGTAATGTTGCTCACGATGCCGATGTCGTCATTTCCTATGATACGTAGGGTGATGGCATATTTGGAAGTACCCTTTCCGCTCCATTTGGCCTTTACGATGCGATAGCCGAAACGGCGACGCAGCTCCTTGGCGTTAGGGCAGTCGAGCCGATGTACCTTGATGCCCTTGCTGATGGTGACAAACCCAAAGATAGGGTCGCCATAGATAGGGTGGCAACAATGCGCCAGCTCGAAGTCGATGCCCTTCAAGTTCTCGTCGATTACCAGCACGTCATCGCTTTGGCGCATCAACTCCTCGGTAGGGTTCTCGAACTCAAACTTCTCCGCACTTTCGGCAGGTCTTGTCGTGTTGGCTAGGTTGAGGTCGTGGTCGCGCTCTTCGATATATCGCTCGATGACGGTGTTGGCGTCCAGTTTTTCTTCTGCCACGTCCTTGTAGAAATCGGAGTTCTCCTTGTAGCCCATCTTCTTGATGATGCGAGCCATGATGCTCTCGTCGATCTCTATCTTGCGGTTCTTGAAGCGACGCTCCAATAGTTCCTTGGCATAGAGCCCGTCTTTTTTCTGTGTCTCTTTCAGGGCGAGGCGAATCTTGGCCTTAGCCTTGCCGGTCTGTACGATGTTGAGCCATTCTTGGCGAGGCTTCTGGTTGCTCTGGGTGAGGATTTCTACCTGGTCGCCCGAGTGGAGCTCCTGGCGGAATGTGACAGCCCTGCCGTTTATCTTGCCGCCTACGCAAGTGTTGCCGATGCGGCTGTGGATGTAGTAGGCGAAGTCGAGCACGGTGGCCCCCTTAGGGAAGTTCAAGAGGTCGCCCTTTGGGGTGAACACATACACCTCGTCTTCCTTCAGGTCGGTCGTGAATTGGTCCATCAGTTGCAGGTCGTCGTTGCTCTCCAAGGCAGTTCGTATGTTGGCAAGCCATTCGTCTATGCCACTTTCTCCCTGCTTGATTCCTTTGTAGCGCCAGTGGGCGGCAAGGCCATGCTCGGCGATGTCGTCCATGCGCTCGGTTCTGATCTGTACCTCCACCCATTTGTTCTCTGGTCCTAGCACGGTGGTGTGCAAGCTCTCGTATCCATTGCTCTTTGGCACACTGAGCCAGTCGCGCATGCGCTTAGGGTTGGGTTGGTACATGTCGGTGATGAGGGCGAAGGTTTGCCAGCACAGCATATATTCCTTCTCTCTTGGGGCATCCAGGATGATGCGGATGGCGAAGAGGTCGTATACGCCCTCGAACGCACATTTTTGCTTTTTCATCTTTTGCCAGATGGAATGAATGCTCTTGGTGCGTCCTTTCATGTGGTATTTCAGGCCTGCTGCGTCAAGTTTCTCTTGGATAGGCTTGATGAAGCGGGCTATGTAGGCGTCTCTTGAGGCTTTGGTGGCATTCAGCTTCTCCTTGATCATATAGTAGGCATCATGCTCCAGGTATTTCAGGCTCAGGTCTTCCAGTTCGCTCTTCAGCTTGTAGAGGCCTAGCTTGTGGGCGAGTGGGGCGTAGAGATAGCTGGCCTCCTCGCTTACCTCGTGTTTTGCCTCTTCTTGCTCTGTGTCGCGTATCTGGCGCATTACGTTCACACGGTCGGCTATCATGATCAGGATGACGCGCATGTCCTCGGAGAACGAGATGAGCAGGTTGCGGAAGTTCTCGCTCTCGATGATGGGGTTGCGCTTGTAGAGGTCGTGGATGCGCAGCAGGCCGCCGATGATGTGTGCCACGCTGTCTCCATATTTCTTCTGTATGTCCTCGATGCTCTGATAGCCGTCGATGACGCTGGTCTGCATCAAGATGGCGATGATGCCGTCTCGCTTCAGGCCTATTTCGTTAACGGCGATTTCTGCCGTCTGGAGCGACTTGAGAATAGGGTTGAGTCCGAAAACATCACGCTTGATTTGGTTGTTTTCGAATGCGTGATGAATGTCTTCGCGTAGATGAGTCTCATCCTCGGGCTTGAAAGTGTCGCCTGCGGCCTTTCTTAATCTGTCGAGGATAAGAAGTGTTTGTTCTCTTTCTTCTGGGGTAAAAGTAAATGTTTCTTGGTTCATTTTCGTTCCCTCCTTATTATATATAGATGCTAAAAGCGTCTGCTTCGTTAAAAAATCATTGCAAAGATACAAAAAAAAGGGGAAATATTTCGTTTTATCAGAAAAAATAACTAAATTTGTGCACAGATAGCATAAAATAACATAAATATGGTATTATGAATCAGCAAGATCTTAACCAAATCGCTGCTCGCGGCATTTCCGAGCAGCAGATTGAACACCAGTTGGAACAAATTAAAAATGGTTTCCCTTTCTTGAAGCTTGAGGGAGCGGCGGCCATTGGAAAAGGTATTGTGGCTCCTACTGCCAGCGAGGTAGAACAGTATGAGCAGGCTTGGAACGATTATAAGAAGGAAGGACACAAGATCGTGAAGTTTGTGCCTGCTTCGGGTGCGGCAAGCCGCATGTTCAAGAACATGTTTGCTTTCCTGGATGCGCCTTATGATGTTCCTACGACTGACTTTGAAAAACAGTTTTTCGAGAATATCAAGAAGTTCGCTTTCCGTAAGGCGCTTTGCGATAAGTGTCATGTGAATAACGAGAAAGGCATCATGTGCCTCGTCAAGAATGGCGAATACAAGGCTGTGGTTGCCAATCTCCTGAAGCCAGAGGGATTGAACTATGGCCAGTTGCCTAAGGGCCTCTTGCAGTTCCATGAGTATGAGGACGAGGTTCGCACGCCTATGGAGGAGCATTTGGTGGAGGCTGCTCTTTATGCTAGCAGCAATGGTGAGGCAAATGTGCATTTTACTGTTTCTCACGACCATCTTGAGCTCTTCAAGGCAATGGTGGCAGAGAAGGCAGACAAATATGCCCAGCGTTATGGCATCAAGTATAATATCAGTTTCTCCGAGCAGAAGCCTTCTACAGATACGATTGCAGCCAACCCTGACAACACACCTTTCCGTAACGAGGATGGTAGCCTCTTGTTCCGTCCTGGTGGGCATGGCGCTCTTATTGAAAACTTGAACGAGATTGATGCCGACGTGGTCTTTATCAAGAATATCGATAATGTGGTGCCTGATCGCCTGAAGGCTGAGACGGTGACATGGAAGCAGGTGATTGCGGGTATCTTGGTTACTTTGCAGAAGAAGGCTTTCGGCTATCTGAAAGTATTGGATTCTGGCGAATATAACCATGCCAAGCTTGAGGAGATCATCCGTTTCTTGCAGCGTGACCTTTGCTGCCGCAAGAGCGACATCAAGGAGCTTGAGGATGCCGAACTGGTTATCTATCTGCGCAAAAAGTTGAATCGTCCTATGCGTGTTTGTGGTGTCGTGAAGAATGTGGGCGAGCCTGGTGGCGGTCCTTTCCTTACTTATAATAGTGACGGCACTGTGAGCCTCCAGATTTTGGAGAGCTCCCAGATTGACAAGAACAACGAGGAGTATATGAGGATGTTTACCCAGGGCACTCATTTCAACCCTGTTGACCTTGTATGTGCTACCAAGGATTACAAAGGCAATGCTTTCGACTTGCCTAAGTATGTAGACCCAAGCACAGGGTTCATCTCTAGCAAGAGCAAGAATGGCAAGGATTTGAAGGCTTTGGAGTTGCCAGGTCTTTGGAATGGCGCGATGAGCGATTGGAACACTGTTTTCGTAGAGGTTCCACTTGGCACTTTCAATCCTGTGAAGACCGTCAACGACTTGCTCCGCGATCAGCATCAGGCTGTTGAGGGCGGTATCAAGCACGAGCACCACGAGGGAGGTTGCTGTGGCAAGCACTAAGTGTCAGCCTCCCTCTCTCTGTAGGGGAGGCTCTTTGACATATATATGATAAAGGCTCAATCTTCGATTTTCTTTCGAGGATTGAGCCTTTATCATTGAGTTAAGTTTAAACTAAAACTATAGTCTGTAAGAACAGTCTAGTTGTACCAAATTTCTCCACCCAAGATTGTTGGATATTCTTCTTCGGTTCTGTCTATGGGATTTGCGATTTCTACAAATTCTCCATACTTCTTTACTTTGTTGATGTTCATAATTGTAGGTTTTGTTGATTTAATTACTTTTATGGTCTATTTCCTTTTTATGGAAGGAGTTTTTTTTCTTCTTTTACTTTACGCTTGCAAAGTTAATCAAAAAACGACACATGTCAAGTGTTTGGGGTATAAAACTTACTTTATTTAACCTTTTTAAACCTTTCTCCGTATATTTCTTGCATCTACATACGTTTGAACATCAAATAGTTAGGGCTTTCTTGCTACACGGTAATCTCGCCTGCAAGTGATTCCTGCAGCTTTTCTCTCACAATGTGATTGTCGGCATATCTGCCCTGTAGATACATCATCTTGGTGACCATCGCTTCTACGGTAGAATCGTGGCCACTGATCACATGGGCTGTTTTCAGTTGGAATCCTGCGCCATACCGTTCCATCTCCACGCTACCCGTCAGGCACTGGCTGATGTTCACGATGTTTACGCCTCGGTGGGCTGCCTCGTCCAATAGGCGAATAACCCATGGGGCGTGTGGCGCATTGCCCGATCCAAAGGTGCGCATCACGATGCCTCGCAAGTCAGGCGACTCCATCACGTGCCGCACGATGTTGTCTTGTATGCCAGGGAAAAGGCTAAACACGATGACGTTGGGGTCGAGCTTGAGATGTGGCACCATCGGCTTGGAGAATGCTGGGCGCAGGATATGGTGGGTGTGATACTGGAAGTTGATTCCCACGTCGCAGAGATGTGGATGGTTGAACGACTCGAAGGCATGGAATCCCTCGGCGTTGATCTTGATGGCGCGGTTGCCTCTCAGCAGCTTGCCGTTGAAGAAAATGCAAACTTCTGGTACCATGGGATGTCCTGCCAGGTCTTTTGCCGAAGCTATCTCGATGGCGGTCATCAGGTTCTCCTTGCCGTCGGTGCGCAGTTCGCCGATGGGTAATTGGCTTCCTGTGAGGATGACTGGCTTGGTGAGATTCTCAAGCATGAACGATAGGGCAGAGGCAGTGTAAGCCATCGTGTCGGTGCCGTGTAGGATGACGAAGCCGTCGTAATCTTCATAGTTGTTGGCGATGAGGCTCACGATTTCCGCCCATCTCATCGGATCCATGTCGCTGGAGTCGATAGGTGGGTCGAACTTGCGTACGTCGATTTCTGCCTCGATAAGCTGAAACTCTGGCATCGACTCTACTAGATGGTCGAAGTCGAGAGGCTCCAGTGCTCCTGTTATAGGGTCTTTGCCCATACCGATGGTACCTCCCGTATAGATGATGAGAATCCTTGGTGTTGTCATTTGATACTGTTGAAGTTTACAATCTGTCAATAATGCGGCTGCAAAGTTAGTGAAAATATTTGTTTCTCGCAAACATTTTGCTAGAAAACGGTTTTGATTTTGTCAAAGTGTTTTGATTCGAAGTTTTGAAAGCCTATTATATGAAGATGTATTAGCAAAGTTTAGAAAATTTAATGCTATTTTCTTCGCTCATTCCAAAAAGAAATAGTACTTTTGCAGTCGATTTAATAAAAATACTAAGTTGTTATGGTAAAAATCACATTCCCAGACGGATCTGTTCGTGAGTACGAGCAGGGCGTTACTGGCTTACAAATCGCCGAGAGCATCTCACCGGCTCTCGCTCGCAACGTTGTATCTTGCGGTGTTAATGGTGAGACTGTAGAGTTGAATCGTCCAATCAACGAGGATGCTAGTGTTGAACTTTATAAGTTTGAGGACGAGCAGGGTAAGCACACATTCTGGCATACATCTGCCCACTTGCTTGCCGAGGCTCTTCAGGAGTTGTATCCAGGCATCCAGTTTGGCTTCGGTCCAGCTGTAGAGAGTGGATTCTTCTACGACGTGATGCCTGCCGAGGGTCAGGTCATCTCTGAGAACGACTTTGCCAAGATAGAGGCCAAGATGATGGAGCTCGCCAAGAAGAACGAGCCTGTGGTTCGCAAGGAAGTTTCTAAGCAGGATGCGCTCGCCGAGTTTAAGGCAGATGGTCAGACCTATAAGTGCGAGCACATTGAGCAAGACTTGGAGGATGGCACCATCACTACATATACACAGGGCAACTTCACCGACCTTTGCCGTGGCCCTCACTTGCTGAACACAGGCTTGATCAAGGCAGTCAAGATAACAAGTGTGGCTGGCGCATTCTGGCGTGGCGATGCCAAGCGCGAGCAGATGACTCGTATCTATGGTATCAGCTTCCCTAAGAAGAAGATGCTCGACGAGTACTTGGTAGTACTTGAGGAGGCAAAGAAGCGCGACCATCGTAAGATCGGCAAGGAGATGGAACTCTTCATGTTCTCTGAGCGTGTAGGTAAGGGTCTCCCTATCTGGTTGCCAAAGGGCACACAGCTTCGTCTCCGTCTTCAGGAGTTGCTCCGTAGCCTCTTGAAGCCATATAACTATCAGGAGGTCATCACTCCGGGCATCGGTGGCAAGAGCCTCTATGTTACCTCTGGTCACTATGCTCACTATGGCAAGGATGCTTTCCAGCCTATCCACACCCCAGAGGAGGACGAGGAATACATGCTCAAGCCAATGAACTGTCCTCACCACTGTGAGATTTACGCTCGCAAGCCACGCTCTTACAAGGATCTTCCTTTGCGTATCGCTGAGTTTGGTACCGTGTTCCGCTATGAGAAGAGCGGCGAGCTCCACGGATTGACTCGTGTGCGTACCTTCACCCAGGACGATGCTCATATCTTCGTTCGCCCAGACCAGGTGAAGAAGGAGTTTGAGAACGTGATCGACGTAATCTTGAAGGTGTTCACCATCTTCGGTTTCGAGAACTATGAGGCTCAGATCTCTCTCCACGACCCTAAGGATACCGAGAAATATATCGGCTCAGAGGAAATTTGGGCAGAGAGCGAGAACGCCATCCGTGAGGCTTGCAAGGAGAAGGGACTTGAGACCCGTGAGGAGGTTGGCGAGGCTGCCTTCTATGGTCCTAAGCTCGACTTCATGGTGAAGGATGCCATCGGACGCCGTTGGCAGTTGGGTACCATCCAGGTAGACTACAACTTGCCTGAGCGTTTCAAACTCGAATATACCGCCGAGGACAACTCTAAGAAGACTCCTGTGATGATTCACCGTGCGCCATTCGGCTCATTGGAGCGTTTCACAGCTGTGCTTATCGAGCATACCGCAGGTCACTTCCCATTGTGGTTGACTCCTGACCAGGTAGCCATTCTTCCAATCTCAGAGAAGTTCAACGACTATGCCCAGAAGGTACGCCAGTATCTCGACAAGCAGGGCGTTCGTGCTTTGGTAGATGACCGCAACGAGAAGATTGGCCGCAAGATTCGTGACAACGAGTTGAAGCGTGTGCCTTATATGGTAATCGTTGGTGAGAAGGAGAGTGCCGAGGGGCTCGTTTCCATGCGTAAGCAGGGTGGTGGCGAGCAGGCTACCATGAAGATGGAAGAGTTCGCCCAGCGCATCAACGACGAGGTAAAGGAGCAGTTGAAAGCAGCCGAGGAATAATTCTC
>CAVKXW010000099.1:0-11609 GCA_963660215.1 Bacteroidaceae bacterium
TCGCTATACCAAACACCAACACGTTAACATCTCCTAATGTTGCCGTGCCTTTCAATAAAGGCAAAAAGCCACCTAACCCAGTACCAGTAAAGGTCAATTGGGATATATTAAAGAAATAACCACTAAGCTTTTCCTTTCTAACTTTCACCTTTTCTTTTTCATCTCTAATGCTCATTAAAAGCCTCGCTTTCTAATATTTTTTGCAAAGAAAATGCAAACAAGCGCAATGAAAACTTGCTTTCAAATTGCCGAATGCAGCTTTTCTTCTGCAAAAATAGAAATAATAATTGAGAAAACGCTCTTTTTTCAAAGAAAATGTTGGGTATTTCCTCAATTTAGATTACTTTTGCACACAAAACAACAGTTATAGACTATGGACATTTCAGAACTCTATCAGATTTACCAAGCGCACCCAGTGATTACCACAGACAGCCGCGACTGTCCCGGGAGCAGCATCTTCCTGGCTTTGAAGGGTGCATCGTTTGATGGCAACAAGTTTGCCGACATGGCCTTGGAGAAAGGTTGTGCCTATGTGATTGTGGACGAAAAGGAGTATGCCAAGGAGGGCGACGAGCGATACATCCTCGTGGACGATTGCCTCACCACCTTCAAGGAACTGGCTCGTGAGCATCGCCGCCACTTCGACATTCCTGTGGTAGGCATCACTGGCACCAATGGCAAGACCACTACCAAGGAACTCGTCTCCGCCGTGCTCGGCGAGAAGTACAACGTGATGTTTACCCAGGGCAACTTCAACAACGACGTGGGCGTGCCAAAGACGCTCTTCCGCCTTGCCCCCGAGCATGAGATTGCCGTCGTGGAGATGGGTGCCTCCCACCCTGGCGACATCAAGAAACTCGTGGAGTATGTGGAGCCAACCTGCGGCATGATTACCAACGTAGGTCGTGCCCACCTGCAAGGTTTCGGTAGTTTCGAGGGAGTGAAGAAGACCAAGGGCGAGCTATACGACTTCCTTTCATCCCACGATGCCCTCGTTTTCATCAACGCCGACAACGAGCATCTGATGCAGATGGCAGAGGAGCGTAACATCAACCGCCTCGTCACCTACGGCAAGGGAGAGGATTGCGATGTATGGGGAGAGGTCATCTCCTGCGCACCTTTTCTAAAGTTCCGCTGGCGCAAGGAGGGCATGGAATGGCATGAGGTGCAGACTCACCTCATCGGCTCTTACAACATCGACAACATGCTTGCCGCCATCACCATCGGTCTCCACTTCGACGTGCTGCCTCAGCAGATAGACCATGCGCTCGAAAACTACATCCCTAGCAACAATCGCTCGCAGCTAGAGGAGACGGCACACAACAAGCTCGTAGTGGATGCCTACAACGCCAACCCTTCGAGCATGGCAGCCGCCATCGAGAACTTCCGTTTGATGGATGTGCCACAGAAGATGGCTATTCTCGGACAGATGGGCGAGCTTGGCGAGGTAAGCCACGAGGAGCACCAGAAGGTTGTGGACCAATTGCAAGCAGCAGGCTTGGAGAATGTTTGGCTCGTAGGCGATGAGTTCAAGGACATCACATGTCCTTATCGCAAGTTCCATGATGTGGAGGAAGTGAAGGAAGCCATCAAGCAGGCTCAGCCTCACGACCATTATATCCTCATCAAGGGAAGCAACAGCGTCAAATTATTTCTACTTCCTGAGCTATTGTAGTAAAAACGTTGCCCCACGAAAAAATTATTCCCTGCCCACGGAATAATTATCGGATGGGCAGGGAATAATTTTTGCTTAGGCACGCAGAAATGAAAGTGGGGTAAGGCCCCATCAACAAAGGCGATGTTCCGTTTTTATTCGGAGCACCGCCTTTGTTCATTTTTTTCATTATCCAAATATCTATTACTTCTTCACAGGGAAGTAGATGGTGTATGCCTCATCGCCAATCTCATAGAGAGGCTTGAAGCGGACAATTTTATCTTGGTTCATCGTGCGATAGTGGCTCTGCACCCAACGCACGGTGCGATACTGCTGGTCTAGCTCTCGCTGGAGGAAGCTCGCAGGATGCTTGACATCGCCCTTGAACGTTACCTCATCCGATGCTGCCGCCAAGACGATAGGGCCTTCCATCATCGCATACATATTCGCAGAACCTGGCAACTTCTCCGTCCAAAGTCTGTCGGCGAACTCCACAACTATCTCGTTGTGGCTCCACTCTCGGTTGATGGTGGCATAACCATGGAGTTGATTGACAGCTATCGGCTTGCCATCCACTGTGATGGTAGCCTTCTTGTCGAGCCACCAAGGCAATCGGAGATTCAGGGCGAAGGTTACTGGAGTATCGGCATCCACCTTCATCAACATCTTGAAGCGATTGCCATCCCAATGGGTAGTCCACTGGTTAGCCTCGAAGTCTTGGTTCAACTTCACTTTCGTACCCTTGTATTCCCAAGCCAAGGTGGAAGGGATGTACTGGCTGATGGTCAAGCCGTCGTTCTGCTGATAGTAGATGTACTGGAGGTATCTGTCCTGCGCCTGGACAAGCGATCCATGACAGCAGAAGAAGTCCATCGTAGGGTCGCCCCATCCCTTCTCGCCACCTTTCTTATATCCCGAAGCCATCGGCAGGAAATAAGCTACCATGCCTGTCTGAGGATGTTGCTGAGCGAGGATTCCGTTATAGAGGTTGCGCTCGATGTAGTCGGCATACTCCACATCGCCTGTCCAGCGATAGAGATAATCGGCGGTACGCATCAGGTTATAGACGGTGCAATGCTCCTGATTGTTCTCGCCTGCGAAGATGGCAAGCTTACCCTTCGGAATCCAATGCTCGCCTGCGCTCTGCCCACCTGTGCAGTAAGACTCACGCTCATGCACGGCACAACGCCAGAAAGCCTTGGTTACCTCCAACCAGTATGGGTTGCCTGTCACCTCATAGCAACGAGCCGCACCGTGCGACCAAGGCACGGAGGCATTACAATGGTTGTTGGAGAGGGCATCCTCGCCTCTCATCAACTGGGTGAATATCCATGGATTGCCGTAACGCTCCATCAAGTCGAGGTACTTCTGCTGGTCGAGCTTCTTGTTGGTCTTCGCCAACTCATACATGTCTGCCCAAATCTCCAGCATACCACTCGTCTCGCCATTCATGATAGCCTCAGGCTTGCCCTTGTCTATCATCTCCTGCGTCCAGCGATGGAACCAGTTGGCAAACTTATCCAGCACCTCCAAGGCTTGCTCGTTGCCAGCCACGGCGTACATGTCGTAAAGACCCATCAAGGTCTTGTGGAGGGTATATTGTGGCGACCACATCGGTCTGCCGTTCGCCATCAGATACATATATTTCTCTGGGATGGAGCCAGCCCACTCGCCACCGTTTATCTCCTGGCAACGAGCCAGTTCGCTGACGATGAAGTCAGCCTTCTGCTTCAATGCAGCATCGCCTGTCTGCGCCCAAACATAAGCGCAAGCCGAGAGATAATGACCGAGGAAATGACCACGCAACTGACCGCTGAGCGATTCCCATCCCCAGTAATAATCGTCGATGCGGCGGTCCTTGCCCACCATATATTTCTTGTTGAGCCCTGCCTCGGCATAGAAGTTCTGGAGCAACTTGTGGGCTTCGAGCATCATGAGGTACTTTCTGTTTAGCTCATATCGCTCGCTAAACAGACCATTGGTCAGGCGCACCTCGTTCTCCTTCATCGCCTGAAGTTTGGTTTGTGGAGTGCCTACGTTCTTGAAGTGGTCTTCCGAGTTCACCTTCTGTTCCTTGCCCGAATCGTCGATATAGATGATTTGGGCACTAGCCATCTGCAAGGTCGCAGCAGCCAGCATTGTCAGCATGAGTTTTTTCATCTCTAGGTTTGTTTTTATTGGTTTTGTATTCTTTAATGGTTTTTGATTTTCGGCACAAATATACAACTAAATTTCCAACCTTCCAAGCTTTCCAAGAGAAAACATACGATTGTTTATCATTTTAGGCATCAAAAAGGCAACAAAAAAGTATCTTAGGATACATTGCCAAGTATCTTAAGATACATCAGCAAGTATCCTAAGATACTTTGCAATATAACTTCATATACCGATGAAGTACTACTTCATCAGCCATCGCAGTAGTACTTCATTCGAGGTTGAAGTACTACTGCGTTTTTATCTCTATCACTTCTTGCACATACCCAAGAAATACTTGTGTATCTCCAGGCTGTCGTTCAACTCAGGATGGAAGGCGGTGACGAGCTGGTTGCCCTGGCGAGCAGCCACAATCTTGCCATCTACCTCCGCCAACACCTCGGCATCACCCCATACCTCCTTGATGTAAGGAGCACGGATGAAAGTCATCGGGATATTGCCCTCGATGCCCTTCATCGGAGCCTCGACATAGAAGCTACCGAGCTGGCGACCATAGGCATTTCTCAATGCCGTGATGTCCATGGAGGCAATACGCTTGCTTGGCTCGCCCTCTATCTTCTTGGCAAGAAGAATCAAGCCAGCGCAAGTGCCATATACAGGAAGACCTGCGGCAATAGCCCCCTTCACAGGCTCCATCAATCCGAGTTCGTTCAAGAGCTTCGCCTGGGTGGTACTCTCACCACCAGGAATGATAAGACCATCCTTAGGCTGGTCCCAGTCCTTCAACTGGCGAATCTCGAAACTATCCACGCCCAGCTGAGCCAACTTCTGGCGATGCTCAGCAAAAGCGCCTTGTAAAGCTAAAACTGCTATTCTCATTATTATCCTATTCTAATATAAAAGCCCCTTCTTACTCAGGAGGGGCTTTTGAGATTTATCTTTTTTACTTCTTTCAGCATCTTATCAGATTACTTACCACGCTCAGCCATCAGAAGAGCAATCTCCTGCTCGTTGATACCAACCATAGCCTCGCCGAGGTCCTCGCTGAGCTCAGCCAACATCTTAGGGTCGTTGTAGTTGGTAACGGCCTTCACGATAGCCTGGGCACGCTTAGCTGGGTTACCGCTCTTGAAGATACCAGAACCTACGAATACACCCTCGGCACCGAGCTGCATCATGAGGGCAGCGTCTGCTGGAGTAGCCACACCACCTGCTGCGAAGTTAACCACTGGCAACTTGCCGTTCTCGTGAACGTACTTCACCAAGTCGTAAGGAGCCTGCAACTGCTTGGCTGCCTCGTAAAGCTCATCCTCGCTCATAGAAGTCAAGCGCTTGATTTCGCTCTGCATCATACGCATGTGGGTAACAGCCTGAACCACGTCGCCCGTTCCTGGCTCACCCTTGGTACGAATCATTGTAGCACCCTCGGCGATACGGCGAAGAGCCTCGCCCAAGTTCTTGGCACCACAAACGAAAGGAACGTCAAACTTGGTCTTGTCGATGTGATAAACGTTATCTGCTGGAGAGAGCACCTCGCTCTCGTCGATATAGTCGATTTCGATAGCCTGAAGAATCTGAGCCTCAGCGAAGTGACCGATACGGCACTTAGCCATCACAGGGATGGAGACAGCCTCCTGGATACCCTTGATCATCTTAGGGTCGCTCATACGAGACACGCCACCTGCCGCACGAATATCTGCTGGAATACGCTCCAATGCCATTACTGCACATGCACCTGCTGCCTCGGCAATCTTTGCCTGTTCTGGAGTTGTTACGTCCATGATCACACCACCCTTGAGCATCTGAGCCAAGTTGCGGTTCAATTCTTGTCTATTTTCTGCCATAATTCTTATTATTTTATTGTTTTTGCTTGCAAAGGAACTACTTTTTGAGGAAATAAAAGAAAAAAGTTCCGATTATTACAAACATTGCGTCAGTTTGTATAATTCTTGCGATACTCAGAAGGCGTTGTCCCCCTCATCTTCTTAAAGAACTTGGTGAGATGAGCCTGTGATGAGAAGCCGAAGCGATTGGCTATCTCCTGCACGGTATGGGTGGTGGTGGTGAGTTCACGCTCTATCTCCTTCACGATGTATTCATCAATAATCGCCTTAGGGGTCTTGCCTGAGATACGGCGAGTAACCTGGGCGAGATAGCGACTGCTCACATTGAGCTGGTCGGCATAGAAATGCACATCGCTGTAGGTACGGCAGAAGTTATTGACCTGCGAGATAAATTGATTATAGAGTTCGGAGCTGCGACCTTGCAGATTATTCTCACGAGCCAGCTCCACATTGATGAAGTCCTGCGCCATCGCCAAGGCATCATCCAGTCTTTTGCCTTGGTTCAAGTACACGGCAAGAGCTGATGAGAATCGATTGGTAAGACCGTGCGAGTTGGCATTATCGAGCAAAAATACTCGATTATTTACCTCTGCCGATTCGGCTTGAACGCCCAAAAGATGCCCAAAAGAAGCATCTGAGGCAGGAAGCAGGTCTTTTTGAAGGATTTCAAGCTCCTTCTTCCTTGCTACAATGAGCGAACATAGCGGAAGGAGGCGGTACTTGATTTGGCTCACCACATCCTCCGTCATCAAGGCATCGCCATTGCTCGACCATATAATCGGGTCATAGATAATATAATCGGGACGATATTTGGTCAAGGCATCTATCAACACAGCCAAGGTATCTACCCTACGAATCATACCCAGTTTTACGATACGAGGCTGAATATCATTCATGATCGCCTCTATCTGACCTGACACGATTTCGGCAGGAACATCGAAGAATTCTTGGATGCCCAGGGTATTCTGCACAGTGATACTCGTGATAGCAGAGACGGCATAACCTCCCAGTTCAGAAATCGTCTTGATGTCCGCCTGAACGCCCGAACCGCCTGTGCTGTCGGAACCTGTAATCGTCAATATGGGTTGAATCTCCTTCATGTCATCAATATATTAGTTTCTCTTCATATACTCCGTAGGAGTCATTCCATACGCCTTGCTGAAGCACTTGGAGAAGTAGCTGCTGTTTGAGAAACCCACGGTATACATCACCTCGGAGACGCTAAACTTGCCTTGGCTCAAAAGCTGTGCTGCCTTTCGCATTCTCATCTCGCGGATATATTCCACAGGCGTACGACCTGTGAGCGACTTCAGTTTGCGATAAAGCTGCTTGTCGCCGATGCCCACCACCTTCTGGAGCATCGTAACATTGAAGTCGGAGTCTATCATGTGCTTTTCCACTGCCAGAGTGATTTCCTCCAGCAGTCGGCGGTCAGCCTCATCTACCTGAGGTTCCTTTTGTTTCGCCTCTTCGTCGGCTGTATCTTCGGCTGGACTCTTGACATCGAGCGAGCGACACACCACCTCGTATACATCCTCAAAAGAGCGACGAGCCACAGCTGCCTTCAACTGCTCAGACAGTCGAGCGAAGAAGTTCATACGTGCCTCCACCTGTTCCATGATTTCCGCTTTCTGCCTACGTTCCTCCACCAGGCGCTTGCGCACCATATAGAAGTTCATCGCCCAAAGAGCCAGCAGAACGACGAGCAAGAGATAGAATCCCTTTGCCCACCAGGAGAGATACCATGGCGGCAGAATGCAGATGTCGAGCGAGTAGACCTCGTCGCCCACCTTGCCCTCACCGTTCACCACGTGTACGGTGAGATGATAGTCGCCATGAGGAAGTCCGTTATAAGTAATGTCAATGTTGCCTTTCTTGAGATATTGCCAGTCGTGGTCGCTGCCCTCCAAGCGATAAGCATAGACATCGGACGGATGGTTGGCAAACGGCAGGTCGGTGAGCTGCAAGGTAAAATTATTCTCATCGCTCTCCAAGGTCAACTTACGGCTGTAACTTGGGGCAAGCTCAAGTTGCTCCTTTTCATCCTGCCCATCATCAAAGCCTTGCATCTGCTTGCCATTAACCAAGATGCCTGCAAGCAACAGAGGCATCGGACGCACACGAGACTTGGCTATATCTTCGTCGATAGCGACAAAGCCATCGTTGCCTCCCATCACCACCCGATGCGAGGCAGAAGCATAATACATGGCGAGCGGAGTAACGGCAGGGATAGCGAAGCGGATGCTCTTGCCATCCTTGTCGAGCACACTACATTCCTTGCCCGATACCACCCACATTCTGCCCTTCACCTCGCACATAGTACTTATCTTTCCGCCAATATTCCAGGTCTTAGGCTTTGGCGCTCCAGCCTCAGCCGTAGCCGAAGCATCGTAGCGTCTCACCTCGTCATTGTCTCCTACCCACACATTACCTTCCGAGTCTGTGGTCAGATAGTTGATGACGCCCGCCTTGTCCACATGGTCCACCTGCATGGTGGCAGGCGAAATGCGGTCTAGCTGGTCGTAGGTAGAAGCCCACACCATTCCCTTACCATCCATCACCAGTTGTCCCACGTGCAAGCCCGAAAGTGCGTTCGTGCCTTGGTCAGAAAAGTGGTAATCGGCTATGAGAGCTTGGGTAGAAGTAAGGGATTCTTGCTTATGTTGGGCTATTTCCGAGAGCAATCGCTGCTTGCCGATGACGAAGATGCCACCCATATAGGAAGCCATCCACATCCTGCCCTGCTTATCCTGCAAGATGTCGTAAGCCCAAGCGGTGGAATACTTTCCTGTCTTATCATAGAGGATGAAGTTTTGCATCTGCCCCATCTGGCGATGATAGAGATTAATGCCATGGTCGGTACATATCCACACATCTCCATCACGGTCTTCATAGATCTTGCGCACACGGTTGTGGCTCAGCGGATTAGCCGAGTTATTCTGTTTGTACCAAGCTATATTTTGATAAGAAACATTGCCATTATGTAGCATTGCATGCGAGACATCCACAAAGTGAATCAATCCATTGGTTCCTCCCATCCACCATTCGCCATTCTTGGCTTGAAGAATAGCATGTAGACAGTTGCCTTCGCCCGAAAGAGTTATCTCATCGAGAGAAATGTATTGATAATAACTATGGGTTACAAGTCGGGAAAGACCATTGTCGGTACCTACCCATACGTTCTGCCATTTGTCTACGAAACAAGACCACACGATATTGTTGGGTATCGAAGAGGCATTGCGTGAGTCGTGGGTATAATGGCTCAAGCTGCCATTGATAGCCATCTGGTAAAGTCCATTGTCAGTACCGATATAGAGATTGGCATTGCCATCGAGCGAAAGGCATTTTATGGAATTTCCATCCAGCGCAGCTATCTTGCTGAAGTTTCTCAACTGAAGATCGGCGCAATACAATGCGCCCTCGGTGCCTATCCAGTAACACTGGCGCTTGGCATCATAAGCCAAGGCATTGACCAATGGCTGAGCACCCTCGCAGATAGGTATCAGATGTCCCTTTGGATTTTTGCTTTTTAATTCCTCACCTCTTAAAAGATAGAGTCCAGAGAGTTTACCTATCAACAAGCCTTTTTTCATAGGCAGCATCGCATAGACATCGCTCCCCACATCCATCCTATTGCCATCCAGCAAAAGGGCTCGTTTCTCCTTGACGGTCTTGCGGTTTGCCTCATTCTGAAAGGCATCCATCGCAGGAGTATGCTGATAGCGATTATGGTGAGTATCAAATTGCAACATACCGTTGCCTGTGGCAAGATAGAGCACATCTCCCTTCATACCCAAGGCATTGACACGAGTATTCGAAAACGTACGTGGGGCGTAGTGGCGGTAACTATGATAACCATCATAGCTAAAGAGACCGTTCTCCGTACCCAGCCACATCATGCCTTGCGGATCCTGGGCAATAGAGCACACGGTCTGCGCTCCATCGAGCGAGACATTCTCAAAGCGTTGCGCAAAAAGGGCGCAACACAAGAACTGCATGAAAAAGAACATGCCAATATGTTTCAAAGCTTGCTTCATAACTGCAAAAATACGCAATCTTTAGCATACTTCCAAACATATTGGCATAAAAATATTAAACAACCTTCAATTCGATGGTCTTTTCTATGTTTCTCTTCGTATTCTTCACCTTGAGAGTGATGGTTCCTTTCTGGGTCTTGCTCTGCACGATGACCACGAGCTTGCCAGAGAAGAGCTTCATCTGTGGCTGGGTGAATGGCTCGAGCGAGGTGGCATCGCCATTGCAAGCAGCCTTGAAGGTACCCGCGCCTGTTACCTCGAAGGTCAACTCATCATCGGCTAGCGGACACTCGTTTCCGTCCTTGTCGAGGAGACTTACCGTGATGAAAGCCAAGTCGTTGCCATCGGCTTGTATTTCAGGGCATTCAGCAACGAGTTTTATCTGGGTAGGTTCGCCAGCGGTACGCCTTACATCCTCGCCCACCTTGTCGCCATACTCATTATAGGTTACCACACGAATCTCGCCTGGCTCATACTTCACATCGTTCCAGCGGAGGCGATAGCGGTCGAGCCTAGAAGACTTGTCCTTGCGCACTCTGCCTTGGCTCTTGCCATTCACGAAGAGCTCGCCCTCCACACCATCAGTGTAGCAGTAGACTGGGGTTACCTGTCCCTCACGTCCCTGCCAGTTCCAGTGAGGCAGCAAGTGGGTGGTGTGCTCATGGGTGTTCCAGCGAGCACGATACATATAGTATCTATCCTTTGGTAATCCTGCGAGGTCGCAGATACCGAAGTAGCTACTGCGAGATGGCCAGTAGGTATCGTATGGCGTAGGCTCGCCAAGATAATCATAACCTGTCCACACGAACTCGCCGATTACCCAACTATAGTCGTCTTGCATCTTCCAGTCGTCATCTGGCAGATTGCTCCACGAACAGTTCTGCGTATCATAGCTGGAGCATTGTCCGTCTGGATAAGGGGTATGGTCATTAGCCCCCACCACGACAGGGAACTTATACACGCCACGTGAGCTAACGGTGGAAGCGGTCTCCGAACCGAGCAAGAAGCCCTGTGGCAACTGCTCAATGTTCTTGAAGTACTTATGCACACGATAATTAAATCCTGGCACATCCATCGTCTGGGCGAAACCACTCTTCAGCGCATCCTCTGCCCTATCCATGCCTTGGGTGACAGGGCGAGAAGGGTCGTACTGGTGGCAGAGGTCTTGCAAGTGCTGCGCTATCTGTCTGCCCTCCTCACTCCACTGCTCTGGTATCTCATTGCCGATGCTCCACATGATGATGCTCGGATGGTTGCGATGATGCTTCACCAGGTTGGTGATGTCCTTGTCGCTCCACTCCTTGAAGAAGCGAGCGTAACCATTCTTGCACTTCGGATAAATCCACATGTCGAAGCTCTCCGCCATCACCATCATACCGAGCGAGTCGCAAATCTCCATCTGCATGGTACTAGGCATGTTGTGGGCGGTACGGATGGCATCGCATCCCATCTCCTTCATCGTCTTGATTTGGCGAATGAGAGCCGCCTTGTTCTCGGCTGCGCCAAGCGGACCGAGGTCATGATGCAGGCAGACTCCCTTTATCTTTCGGGTAACGCCATTGAGTTGGAATCCATAGTCCTTGCTCACGGCGATGGTACGGATGCCCGTCTTCACAGTCTGCACGTCAGCCACCTTCTTGCCCTCATAGCGAGTGAGGGTTACATGATACAGATAAGGTGTCTCCGGAGTCCAGAGCTGAGGGTTCTGCACCTTGAGGGTAGTCTTTACCTCTGGGGATGCGCCATTGATGGTTTGCTGGGCTACGGTTTTACCGCCTTTATCGGCGATGGCAACGACGGTCTTGCCACCCTTGCCAAGTTTGCCCTCCAAGAGCGCATTCACTTCTAGCTCAGCCTCAGCCTTAGTTGCGGAAAGCGTTCTGACAAAGGTATCCCAGGTAGAGAAGTTCTCATTGCCAT
>CAVKXW010000100.1:0-4334 GCA_963660215.1 Bacteroidaceae bacterium
GCTATTAATAGCGCTTTGTATGGAGTAAGCCCAATAGTCATGATGAGCATTAATACTGTGACATAATATACAATTGTTGCTGCTTGGCTTCTATCGGGAGAGATGTTTAGAAACGAACCAATGACATTGTTGCCTAAGGGAAGTAGGATAGAGAAAATAACACCACAAATAATTACATGGACTAATAAGCTGTTGGCAAATACTTTCTTGGCAAGCTCCTTGTTGCCGACACCATGATAGTAAGATATATATCGTTGGGTAGTGGCGACGAGAGAATTTGCTAGATAGCCCAACATACCAACCACACTGGCAACAACTGAATATATTCCATAATCCGAAATGTTTAACGCCTCTAGTATGAGGCGCGTTGAATACAGGGATAGGCAGATGTTGATGACTGATTTAGTGTATTGGGCTATGGTATTTGTAATAATTCTTTTTTGTGCGTCCATATTGTTTATAGCTAAGAATTTATTTTCCCCAACAAGTCGTTTCTAATGATGTATAGAGATGTTGTTATTATTGCTAAGAAACACATTCCTATTACGAAAAGCATACGCTTGGGGCTCGATGCTTTGATAGGAACGGCTGCACCTTTCACTACAGTGAAGGCTGGTGTGCGTTCTTGTACCTTTGCCCTGGCAGCCTGATATTGTGTGGCCAATGCGGTGTAGGCGTTGTATTTCAGTTGCATGTCGTTCTCCATGTCTTCTTGCTTTGCCTGTATGCTTTTTAAAATGACATCTGTATTGGCATCGGCATAAGAACCATAACGCTGGCGAACCTTCTCGTATTCCTGTTTGGCCTCTATCATGAGAGCCTTGTAGTACTGTTCGTCTACACGAGCTTTACTTGTTCGGTAATTAGTGATGAATACTTGAAGGCGTTCTTTCAGTGAATCGGCAAGAGTTTTGCATATTAGAGGGTCTTGTGCCTCTGTAGTAATGTTGATTATTGCAGTCTTCTTGTCTATGTTTATGGTGATGTTCTTGCGAATTTTTAAAACAACATTGTCTTGCTTTTTTGAAAGCATGTATGGATTGATTTTTCCAGAGCTCTTTATCCGTATTTCTTTTTCCTCAAAGAGGTTTTTGAGGAAGACTAGCCCCTTTGCCCAAAAAGGATGGGCTTGATGCTTGGTCAGATAGTCGTAATAACTACATCTTACGCTGCCATCGGCAGTTGCTACCTTAATGTCAAATAGCCCCACAACAAAGCCATTGTCTTCCATCAAGTCGGGATAGAGCATGGGATTGATGGCATCCGTTGTTTCCATATTGCCGAGGTCAATGCCGAATGAAGAGGCTAATGAGCCTAGTGTGCCGCCAAGGTTTGAGCTATTGCTCATCTCTGGGGCTAGGCTGAGGCTTGATGTGTATGTGCGAGGTATGCAAAGGATATAGGCACAGGAAAGAACGAATACTACAGGAAGGATGATGTAGTATAACTTTCTTTTTGCCCATATCTTGTGAAATATGACCCTGAGGTCTATTACCTCTGCGTCTTTCTTTATGTTATTCATTTGTTGGTAGCTTTATATGACTTTTTGTTTGTTCTATTATTATTTACTCATATTGGCAATCGTAGCCATCATGGCGGCGATGCTACTCATGCTGCTGCTCATGCTCATGATTTCTGCCATGTTCATCTTTCGCTTAATCTTGGCAGGTACCACAATTTCGCAGCCTGGTTGAACTTTTGCACCGTGTCCCAGCTTGGCTACCATGCCATTCATATAGATGATGTATACCTTGCTCTTTTGGGCATCCGAGGCAAATCCGCCAGCCTGGTCTATGTAGTAGCTCGCTCCCTTTCCCTTCTCGTAGGCTACGGTGTTGGCAAACATCACGGCTCCATTGATTTTCACAGTGCCGTTGTATTGTGGTATTACTAATCTGTCGCCTTCTCTGAGGATGATGTCTGCGTCGCCCCCAGGATGCTTTAGTGCTTCTGGAAGATCGATGCCAACTGGATATTCGTCAGGCACATTGAACTTTTCCAAGTTGGTTTTTTCTACATCCTTTGAATTTTGCATGATGGCACTGGCATTATTGCTGCTAGCTGCCATTTGCAATAGATTCTTTTGCATTTCTTCGCGCTGCATTTTTAGCACAGCTTGCATGCGTGTCTTTTCTTGTTCATTTGCTTTGCGGATGATGCGGGCACCTTTCAGATATGCTTGCTCTGTTGCGCCGCCTGCCTTTTTGAACAACTCGCTAAGGCGGGCGTTGCGACGGTCGAGCGTGTAGATTCCGCTAAATATAACCTCGCCTGATATGGATACATTTTGTTGCTCAACATAGGCTGGGCTCTTGCGAATTATCACTTCGTCGAATGGCATCAGGGTGAAGCCTGGGGTGCCATCCAGCACGAAACCGTCTTTTAGGGATAGGGTATAGGTCTGGGCTATGATGCTGTCTGGGCGCAAAGCCTTGGCATCGTTCACGCGTCGGCTTACAAGCACATTCACGGTTGATGCCTTTTCAGTGAGACCTCCTGCCTGTAGTACGAAGTCTTCGATTGTTTCATTGTCTGCATACTTGTAGATGCCAGGATATTGCACTTCGCCACGGATGGTAATCGTGCGCTCTATGGTTTTGTCTTGTCGAGTAGGGATGAAGAGAATGTCGTTCTCCCTGAGGGCTACATCTGGCATCTTGCCGCTCATGATGCCTGCTACGTCGATGCTCAAGACTTCGAGCGTGCGGTCGGCTTTCATTCTGTGCATCACGGCACGTTGGGTGAATGCATCTTCAGTCAAACCTTCTGCGTGCTCTATCAAGGTACGTACGCTGTTCACCTGCTCTCCCAGATTATACATGCCTGGGCGGAACACGGCTCCCTTTATCTCTACCGTGTTGGCGTAGCGAGGCAAGATGCTGTCTACGCTCACCGAGTCGCCATCGTCGATGCGGAAACTAGAGAAGTCAAATTCCTCTACATTATATACCGCATGTTCTCTTCCTGTCTTGCGTCTTACCCTTACCGATTTCTTATAGGCGTCTCCGGTAAAACCGCCGGAATACTTCAGGAGAGTGTTCACGCTCTCGTTCTTCTTCATCTCATATATCATCGGACGCTTTATCTTGCCGGTGATGGTGACCAGACAGTCGTATGGACCAACTACTATTACATCATTGTCGGAAAGGCGCACATTGCCTGTTAACTTGCCGTTCAAGATATAGTCGTAGATATCTACCACGCTGACCAACTTGTTGTGTCTATATACCTTGATGTTTCTCAGCGTACCGAGGTCGTTGGTGCCACCTGCCATGTAGAGTGCATGGAATACGGTGGCAAAGGCGGATAGGGTATAGGTGCCAGGTGTCTTTACCTCGCCCATTACATTTACCATGATGGTCTTGGTTTGTCCTACTGTGAGTTTGATGCGGCTGGAACGGTAACGGCTCCCCAGTGTGTTGCGAAGCCGAGCGTTGGCTTGGGCTACGGTTAAGCCTGAAACGTTAACAGGACCATAGCCTTCGATTGTAATCTCGCCGTCGGGCGAAACGGTGCTCTCTATCGTTTTTTGGGATGCTCCATAGATGTCGATGATGACTGCGTCTCCAGGACCAAGACGATAGTTCTGAGGTGTTGCGATGTTCATGTTTGGCTCAAAGCTGAGTTCGGCGTTGTTGAAGATGTCGCGACCGAAAACCTTGTTCCTTTTGGCTTCTTTTTCTGCCAGCAACTGCTTGATTAGGGTAGCCGTGTCGGTTACCATATAGTCCATCTCCTTGCTGAAGGCTTGAAACTCGGGAGAGTCTTCGGTATTGTCTCGTAGATTTCTTCTTTGCAGAGATTGCAGGCGATAGTTGCTTTGGGTTGAGGCTTGGCTTTCTTGTGTTGATTCCTCGTATTGCAGAGCTTCCGCCTGGTTGGAGCGCAATCTGTTGATTTTTTTGTCGCCAACTTCTGCGGTGTTATATAGGTTGTTTTGTTTCGTCATGTGCTCGTACTTGTTGCGCACTCTGCGAATCTGTGAGATGTCTACTCCCTGTTGCATTAGCTTGGTGACAATCTGTGCATTCGATGTGCCGCGCTCATGTTCCTTGATGACGTAGCTCATCACTTGCTCATCGCTCATTGATGAGGATTGGGCAAAAAGGGTGCTTGCTGTGAATAGCAACATCAGTGTCAGGATGATATATTTCTTCATTTTCTTTAGTTCTTTGTTATTTTTATATAATAACTAGGAATGGAGCTTTTTGTTGTTCTTGCAGTCTGAAAAGATGTTAAAGGGAAAATAAAAATCCTCCATTGTCGATAATGGAGGATTCTAGAGCGAGATACGGGAATCGAACCCGCCTCCCAGGCTTGGGAAGCCCGTGCAC
>CAVKXW010000100.1:4408-11581 GCA_963660215.1 Bacteroidaceae bacterium
AACCCGCGACCCACGCATTACGAATGCGTTGCTCTACCAACTGAGCCATCATGGCTTTTTGTTAAGCAGATGCAAAGGTAATGAATATTTTCTGAAATAGAAAATTATTCCTTATTACTTTTCATCTGCTTAACTATCATTAACAAATCGGCTGCTTTACTGCCTTGAATGTCAATTCTTCTTTCTTTGAGTTCTTGCCCACGCAGATAGTGTCGCCTGGGTTCAGGTTGCCACTGAGCAAAATCTCACACACGCCATCTTCTATGTAGTTTTGGATGGCTCTCTTTAGTGGACGGGCTCCAAACTGCACGTCATAGCCCTTCTTTGCTACCATTTCCTTTGCCTTCTCGGTTATTTGCAAATGGTATCCCATGCCTTCTATGCGCTTGATGAGCGAACCTAGCTCTAGGTTGATGATGCGCTTGATGGCTTCGAGATCGAGCTGGTCGAAGGTGATGATTTCGTCGAGACGATTCAAGAACTCGGGCGCAAACTGCTTGGAGAGGCTCTTTTGGATGATGCTGCGTGCATATTCCTTATCTTGTTCGTTAGCGGCAATGCCTCCTGACAGTCCACCGGCATTGAAGCCTACGCCTCTTCCGAAGTCTTTCAGTTGTCGGGTTCCGGCATTGGATGTCATGATGACGATGGTGTTTCGGAAGTCGATGAGCCTGCCGTTTCCATCGGTCATTCTTCCTTCGTCGAGCATCTGCAACAAGAGGTTGAATATCTTGCCGCCTGCTTTTTCGATTTCGTCGAGCAGTACGATGCAATATGGCTTGCGGCGTACTTTTTCGGTCAGCTGTCCGCCTTCGCCAAACCCTACATATCCCGGAGGCGCTCCGATGAGTCGGGAGGCATTATGCTCTTCTGCGTATTCGCTCATGTCGATGCGGATGAGGGCGTCGGTGGAACCAAACATTTCTTCTGCCAGTTTCTTGGCAAGGTATGTCTTGCCCACGCCTGTAGGACCTAGGAACATGAAGGCACCGATAGGGTGGTTAGGGTCTCTCAGACCCACGCGGTTGCGCTGTATGGCTTTTACCATCTTGTTGATGGCGTCGTCTTGGGCTATCACTTCGCTCTTAAGCTTGCCCGCCATCTCCTTGAGTCGTTTGGTCTCAGCCTCTGCCATTCGCTGGGCAGGCACTCCGGTCATCAGGCTCACCACATGGGTGATGTCTTCCTCGGTCACCGTTATGTGTTCGCCGATGTCTCCCTTTTGCCATTGAGCCTTCATTTCTTCCAACTCTTTTTCTATATTGGCTTGACTGTCGCGGTAACTGGCTGCCATCTCGAAGTTTTGGCAAGCCACGGCTTTCTGCTTCTTGTCGGTCACATCCTTGAGCATCTTTTCGAGCTTGATGTATGGTGCTGGGATGGAAGCATTATTAATATGTACGCGCGAGCCCACTTCGTCGATGATGTCTATTGCCTTGTCGGGGAAGTATCTGTCAGTGATGTAGCGGTCTGCCAAATTGACACATGCCTTGAGCGCCTCGTCTGTGTATGTCACGCAGTGGTGCTGCTCGTAATGGTGCTTGATGTTCTGCAAGATTTGCAAGGTCTGCTCTTTGGTAGTAGGGTCTACTATCACTTTCTGGAATCTGCGCTCCAGGGCTCCATCTTTCTCGATGCTGTTTCGGTACTCGTTGAGCGTAGTGGCTCCGATGCACTGTATGGTGCCACGTGCCAGGGCTGGCTTCAGTATGTTGGCTGCGTCCATGGTTCCTTCGCCTGAGCCTGCACCGATGATGGTGTGGATCTCATCTATGAAGATGATGATGTCTGGGTTGTTTTCCAGCTCTTTTATCACTCCCTTGATGCGTTCTTCGAACTGACCGCGAAATTTGGTTCCTGCCACGATGGCGGTCATGTCCAGGCTCACCAGTCGCTTGTTGAAGAACATTGGCGAAGTCTCCTGGTTCGTGATAAGTTGCGCAAGTCCTTCTACGATGGCGCTTTTGCCCACACCTGGCTCGCCTATCAGCACAGGATTGTTCTTCTTGCGACGTCCTAGGATTTCCACAACGCGCTGAATTTCCTTCTCTCTTCCCACCACAGGGTCTAGATGACCTTCTTCTGCTGCCTTGGTCAGGTCGTAGCTGAACTTGTCTATCCATGGTGTGTTGCTCTTTTTCTTTGGCTTGGCTTTTGGGGGAGTGGTAGAGAGGCTCGTTGGATTCTGCTGCTTGTTGATGTCGAATGGCTCTTCGTCAGGATCCAACAGGTCGTTTTCTTCCTCGTAGTCATTGTATACTTCTACAGCTTCTTCTTCTTGCGCTTCTTCCTCTTCCTTCTTTGTCGTGTTGTCCTCTGTGGCGGCTACCATGGTGTTGGAGTCTTCATCCTTCTCCTCCTCATCATCATCTTCAAGTGGCTCTATGCTCAGCATGTCGCTGATGGTCTCGTAATCAACGCCCAATGACGACAACTGCTGAGCCACATCGCTGCTGCCGTCTCTCAGGATGGCTAGCAAGATGTGTCTTGGCTCTACGTAGTTGGTATGGTCGTTGATGAAAGCTTCGCGTATGGAGCTTCTGATAACCATGTTTGCCAGATTGTTGAATGGGATACTTTCCATTTGTTCGCTGCCAGGGTTGCTAGTTTGCGTGATGTTCAGCGAACTCGTGAGGTATTCCTTGAACGATTCGACATCGATTCCTGCCCTTTGCAATAGGGTTGTCACCTCTCCGTTTTGCTGGCAGAGCATGCTTAGCATGATATGCTCTACCTTCACCTCGGGCTGGCGGTTGAGCGAAGCTTCCTTGCCGCTCAGGTTCAGTATATCTTGTATGTGTTTAAACGGATTGTTCATCATATTTATTACCTTTTTGTATATAAGAGTGCGAAAAGTGCACATTCTTGTCATTAATTATAGTGCAAAAATACACATTATTTTGGTAATAAGCAAATGCTGTGCCAACTTTTTAGCTTTATTAAAACACAAATAATGCTAAAATACTGCGTTTTTTTGCCTTTAAAGCGTTTTGGTATTATTTTTTTTTGTATCTTTGTCGAGATTTTTAGAGGGGCAAAACGGCTTAGAACGCTTGAAAATGCCCTTAAACGCAATTTTAAGATAAAAATAATAATATAATACATATAAATTAAAATGGACGAAAATCTGACTATTGATCATGATAGAATCATGAAAATAAACATTGAGGAGGAGATGAAGTCTAGCTACATCGATTATTCGATGTCTGTCATCGTGGCTCGTGCTCTCCCTGATGTTCGCGATGGTTTCAAGCCTGTGCACCGTCGTATCCTCTATGGTATGCTGGGCATTGGAAACACCAGTGACAAACCTTATAAGAAATGTGCGCGCGTGGTAGGTGAGGTGCTTGGTAAGTATCACCCTCACGGCGACTCTTCTGTATATGGTGCATTGGTTCGTATGGGACAGGAATGGAACATGCGCTATAACCTCATCGACGGACAGGGTAACTTTGGCTCCGTTGATGGCGACTCGCCTGCTGCCATGCGTTACACCGAGTGCCGACTCTCTAAGATGGGTGAGCATATCATGGACGACCTTGACAAGGAAACTGTCGACATGACGAACAACTTCGATGACACGCTTCAGGAACCTACAGTGATGCCTACCAAGATTCCTAACCTCTTGGTGAATGGTGGTAGCGGTATCGCCGTAGGTATGGCTACGAATATTCCTACCCACAACTTGGGCGAGGTGATAGATGGATGCTGTGCTTATATAGACAATCCTGACATCGACACCGATGGCTTGATGCAATACATTCCTGCCCCAGACTTCCCTACGGGTGCCACCATCTATGGAATCCAGGGCGTAAAGGATGCTTATGAAACAGGACGTGGTAGAGTGGTGGTTCGTGCCACTGCCGAGATAGAGACTGGCGAGAGCCATGACAAGATAGTCATCACCGAGATTCCTTATGGTGTAAACAAGGAGCAGCTTGTGATGGCTATCGCCGACCTTGCCAAGGAAGGTAAGGTAGAGGGCATTGCCAATGTCAATGATGAGTCTGGCCGACAGGGTATGCGTATCGTGGTGGATGTAAAGCGTGATTCTAACGCCAATGTGCTCTTGAATAAGCTCTTTAAGATGACAGCTCTTCAGAGTTCATTCTCAGTGAATTGCATTGCTTTGGTGGCAGGGCGTCCACGCTTGTTGAACTTGAAGGAATGTGTGAAGTATTTCGTGGAGCATCGTCATGATGTTACGATTCGTCGCACTCAGTTCGAATTGAAGAAAGCGCAGGAGCGTGCCCATATTCTCGAAGGCTTGATTATCGCCTGCGATAATATCGACGAGGTGGTACACATCATCCGTGCCAGCAAGACTCCATCTGACGCTCAGCGTAATTTGGAAAAACGATTCGAACTGGATGAGCTCCAGAGCAAGGCTATCGTCGACATGCGATTGAGCCAGTTGACAGGTCTGCGCTTGGAGCAGTTGCACAATGAGTTTGATGAATTGATGAAGACCATCGACTACTTGAATCAGATTCTCAATGACCCAGAGCTTTGCAAGAAGGTGATGAAGGATGAACTGAACGAGGTGAAGGAAAAGTATGGTGACGCTCGTCGCACCATGATTAAGCCAGACGACCATGAGTTCAATCCAGAGGACTTCTATCCAAACGACCCTGTGGTCATCACAGTAAGCCATCTGGGCTATATCAAGCGCACTCCGTTGTCTGAGTTCCGTGAGCAGGCTCGTGGTGGCGTGGGCTCCAAGGGCGCGCGCACTCGCGACAAGGACTTTACCGAGTACATCTATCCTGCAACGATGCACCAGACCATGTTGTTCTTCACCAAGAAGGGACGTTGCTACTGGCTGAAGTGCTACGAGATTCCTGAGGGCGACCGCAACTCTAAGGGACGTGCTATCCAGAACCTCCTCAACATCGAGAGTGATGACCAGGTGAATGCATTCCTGCGTTTGAAAGGTCTGAACGACGCAGAGTTCATCAACTCTCACTATGTAGTTTTCGCAACCAAGAATGGTACTGTGAAGAAGACTTGCTTGGAGGCTTATTCTCGTCCACGTGCCAATGGTGTCATCGCCATCAACATCGTAGAGGGCGACGAGGTGGTGGATGTTCGTCTGACAAATGGTCATAACGAGCTTATCATTGCCAACCGAAATGGTCGTGCCGTCCGATTCAATGAGAATGATGTACGCACCATGGGTAGAACCTCTACGGGTGTTCGTGGTATGCGCCTTGACGGCGACGATGATGCTGTGGTAGGCATGGTTGTGGTCAACGATCCTGAGAAGGAGACGGTCATGGTAGTGAGCGAGCAGGGCTATGGCAAGCGTAGCGAGGTGTTGGACTACCGTGTCACAAGTCGTGGTGGCAAGGGTGTGAAGACACTCAACATCACAGACAAGACAGGCCGCTTGGTGGCTATCAAGAACGTTACCGATGACAACGACCTCATGATTATCAACCAGAGTGGCATCGTGATTCGCTTGGCAGTGGCAGATTGTCGTGTCATGGGACGTGCTACACAGGGCGTTCGCCTCATCAACCTTGCCAAGAAGAATGATGTCATCGCCAGCGTATGCAAGGTGATGAGCTCTGAGCTCGAGGCATCGGTAGAGGAGGAGAGCCGCTCGGCTTGGGCCAAGAAGAGTGAGGAGATAGAGAACGATACCGTCGGAGCCAAGACCGCTGAGGAAATCGCCGAGGCCGAGGCAGAGACGGAAGCTTCTTCTGAATCTCCTGAGCCAACCGAGGGCTCTAGTGTTGACTTCGAATAGTATTATAAATAAGAACGACGCGTAAAAATAAAAATATCAATAACTTTTAAACGAAAAGAAGATTATGAAAAAGTTTTTCGTAGCTGCAATGTTGGTACTAGGTGCCACATCAGCATTCGCAGGTGACAGTGATGCCCTCAAGGCTATCATGAAAGCCAAGACTTACGCCGAGGCTGAGGCTTTGGTAAAGCAGAATCTCGACCAGTTGGCTGACAATGCCGAGAAGGCCAAGGCTTACAACAAGCTCGTAGACCTCGGCATGAAGGATTTCAACGACCAGCAGAGCATTCAGCAGACCAACCAGATCATGAAGAAGAACGATCCTGTTGACGAGGTTGCCATGAACGAGGGTGCATACAATGCTTTGGTCAGCGCCATCGAGTGCTATAAGTACGACCAGCTTCCTAATGCCAAGGGCAAGGTGGCTCCTAAGTTCAATGGTAATTCTTCTCGTGTGTGGGGCGCTCGTCTCCAACTCGTGAATGCAGGTCAGACTGCTGCGCAGAACAGCAAGAGCGACGAGGTATTGAAGTATTGGGGTGCATTCCTCGACACAGACTCTGAGCCACTCTTCGCATCTGTAGACCAGAAGCAGAAAGACGGCGAGAAGGAGTACATCGGTCAGGTGGCTCTCTTCGCTGCTCGCTACGCTTATCAGGCAAAGGACCCAGCTCGTTGCGAGAAGTATTGCGACATCGCCATGAAGAGCGAGAAAGAGGCAAAGGATGCGCTCAACTTGAAGCTCTACGTGATGAAGGACGGTTTGAAGACCAAGGAAGACTCTTTGGCTTACGTCAACAAGTTGAAGGACATCTTTGCTCAGGACGAGACCAATGAGGTTGTACTCGACGGCTTGAACTCAATGTACTCTTCTCTCAAGATGGAGAAGGAGCAGATGGAGCTCCTCGACGGTGCCATCGCCAAGAACCCTAACAACTTCGTGGCTCTTGCCAACAAGGGTATGGTATATATCCAGAAGAACGATGCCGACAATGCCATCAAGTGCCTCAAGCTGGCTCTCGACGCTAAGCCAGACAACGTAGTGGTTCTCACTTACCTTGGTGCTTGCTACAACAGCAAGGCTAGCGAACTGCAGGATCCTAATGGTCGCAAGGTGGTATACAAGAATGCCATCGAGGTACTCGACAAGGCTAAGGAGCTAGACGCAGAGAAGGCTCAGGCTAACTGGGGCTACACTCGCTACCAGGCTTACTATGGTTACTATGGCCCAAATGCTCCTGAGACCAAAAAGGCTGAGGAAGAGAGCAAGTAATGAATATCTAGAAATGGTGCAAAATATTTACATTTTTGCATTGTAACAAAAATAAGGCTTAAGAGAAAAATAAATTTCTCTTAAGCCTTTTTTAATTTTCTCTTAAGTAACAGTAAAAAAATAACTTGGTACAAAAATGCTAAGCAGA
>CAVKXW010000101.1:0-11531 GCA_963660215.1 Bacteroidaceae bacterium
ATGCTAGCCTTGATGGTGAAAGCGCTTTCGCTTGCCGAAAGGATATCTATCCTCACATCCACCTCAGGGCATTCGGAAGGAGTCATCAGCGATACCAGGCGGCATTGCTTGATGGAGGTTTGGTGCAGCGGTTTGCCGACAAGAGCCTCCGTGCATTCCTTGATCATCTGCATATTGCAGACCCCTGGGCAAACAGGCTCTTGTGGAAAGTGCCCCTGGTAAACAGTGCAATCAGGAAGCAACGCCACGTGATAGACGGCAGTATTCGCTTCTTGCTTTTGCACTTCCAACGGCTTATAATAGTTGTTTTCAAGTCTCATACTTTATCCTTTTGTTTTGAGAGATTCTATTAGATGTCCAGAGAGCTTACTCCTTGATGAATATTTTCATATTGGTCTCGGCGGCAAGCATATCCTCGTCGGGGTTCACACACTCCATCTTATCCTTGGTGATGAACGTCTTCGCCGACAACAGGGTGACGCCATTCACCTCTACCCCGAAAGAGAGAATCGTGCGAAGACAATCGCCTACCTGCGGACGATGATGGCAACGGAACTTCTTCACCTCGCCGATATACCCCATCGGTGGCTCCGCAGCCCCTGCCATGACAGCCTTGTAGCCAGCAAAGGCAGATGCCGACTGGGCGATGTGCTCGATGATGCCACTCTCCTCCAGCGTACCATCCTCTGCGAGGAACATATTGGTAGAAAGGATGGTGAAGCAGGTCTGAGCCTGCTCACCATCCACTGATACCAGCTCATCCACCATCAGGATGGGATGGCGTTGCGGAATGAGCTGGGTGATTGCTAAATTACGCATATTTCTTATGCCTATGAAGGATTGAGGTTAGCAATCTTTTATTTAGAGAGATGACTCTCGATGTAATCATACAGATTGTTGAATGTCTGTATGGTGTGGAGCTCTGATACAGGAATCACCACCTTGTAGGTCTGCTGCACCAGGGCGATGAGGTCTACAAGACTCAAGCTGTCGAGGTTGAGTGTGTCCTTGATGCTTGCCTCTGGGTCGAAGTTGGTGGTCTCTACGTCAAACTCCTCAGCCAAGAGGCTGTTTACTTGCTTTGCGATTTCTTCACGTGTCATAATTCTTACTTGTTTTTATTTGTTTATACTATTGATTATTCTATAATAAAGTCACACCTATTCTCTGCACAGACTACAGGTTCTTGACGATCAGCGTCGAGTTGGTGCCGCCGAAGCCAAATGAGTTGGAGAGGAACATATCGAAGTGTGTCTTCTTCAGCTCTGGCAATATATGGATGCAAGCCGTCTCCTCGTCAGGATTCTCAAAGTTGATGTTAGGAGCGATGAAGTCGTTCTTCATCATCAGGAGCGAATAGATGATTTCGCTGGCTCCTGCCATCCACATCTCATGACCAGTCTGACTCTTGGTGGAGGTTACTGGCACATCTCTGTCGCCGAAGATACGAGCGATGGCCTGTGCCTCACGAGCATCACCGATATGGGTGGAGGTAGCGTGGGCATTGATATAGCCTATCTGGTCGATGGAAACCTGCGCATCCTTCAAGCAGAGCTCCAATGAGCGAGCAGGACCATCCACATTAGGTGTAGAGATATGGTCACCGTTGCCAGAGAATCCCCAGCCTACGACCTCCGCCAAGATAGGCGCACCACGCTTCACGGCGTGCTCGTATTCCTCCAATATCACGGTAGCCGCACCGCCACCTGGCACCAATCCGTCTCGGTCTCTATCGAAAGGACGGCTTGCCTTGGTAGGCTCATTCTCACGAACGGAGAACGACTGGATGCCGTCGAAAGCAGCTACGCTATACATATTGTTCTCTTGCGCACCACCACAGACTACGCAATCCTGCAAGCCATTGCGAATGAGCAATGCACCCAAACCAATACTCTGAGAACCAGAGGCACAGGCAGCAGAAGCGGTGAGGTTGATGCCACGAAGTTTGAAGAGGCAAGCCAAGTTCATCGTCACCGTCGAGTTCATCGACTGGAAGATGGAACCGCTACCGCAAGCCACGGTACTGCCAAACTCTCTGAACTTGTCGAGGGCATTCATCGTAGCCTCAGCCACGGAGTCGTTGCCATAGACAAGACCCACCTCGTGCTGTGCTATGTAGTCGGCATCGAGCTTGGCATTCTCCAAGGCATCCTTGGTAGCCATATAGGCATACTGTGCCTCCTCTGGCATGAAGTGACGCTGGTTGCGAGGCACGAAAGGCTTCAGGTTTGGCTTAGGCACGTTCGCACAGAGTGGCGAACGGAAGCCAGCATCCTTACGTTCTTGGCTGAAAATGATGCCGCTCTTGCCAGCATAGAGCGAATCTCTCACCTCGTCGAGGGTGACTCCAAGGCAGGACCAGATGCCCATACCTGTAATTACAACTCTTTTCATCTTATTCTGTGTTCTATATATTATAATAATGTGTAAAGTCTATTTTATCATTCGCTTGTCGGGACTATCTTTTTCGTATAGCACCTTCTTCGCTTGGCGAGTTTGGGATGGAGAGGCTTCCATTGCGACAGCTCCCTCACATTGTCCTCCAACTGAGGTCCTGTCTCTGCCCAAGTATATCCCAACTTGTTGAAGACTGGTATCAAGTCGTTGAAGAAAAGGGCGTTGACACCCAGTCCCTGGTAGTCGGGATGTACGCCTATCAATAGCAGTTCCGCCTTGTCCTCGTGCTTCCACTTCAAGGCTTTCAGCAGTGGTATCCACCCGAAAGGCAGCAGCTTGCCCTTTGCCTTGCGGAGGGCGTGCGAAAGACTGCCCATCGAGACACCGGCACCTATTATCTTGCCTTGCCCATCCTCTATCACCGAAATCATGTCCAAGTCCATCAGTGGGACATATCTCTTAACGAATTCGGCTATCTGCCTGTCGGTAAACGCTGAGTAGCCAAACAGAGGGGAATAGGCGATATTGAGCAAGTCGAAGATTCGTTTGCCATAGCCACCTCGCAAGATGTCGCTCTTGGTCACCTTTTTAACATGAAGTCCGAACATCTCATCCACCAGTCTTGCCACCCTCACGTATTTCTGAGGTACCTCTTGTGGTATCTGTATCTGAATCTGCACCCAGTCTACTTCCTTTTCAAATCCCAATCGCTCCATGTGGCTCGGATAATAGGCAGGATTGTAGATGGTCACCATCGAGCCCATCTCGTCGAATCCCTCCACCAACATACCCTCCTTATCGAAGTCGGTAATGCCCAGTGGCCCCTGTATGCTAGTCATGCCTTGCTCCTTCCCCCAATCAGCCACAGCCTTCAGGAGAGCGGCAGACACATCCAAGTCGTCGATAAACTCGATGAATCCAAATCGCACATTGTTTGTGTTCCATTTTGCGTTGGCTCTCCGATTGATGATTCCCAGGATACGACCCACGCAAATACCTTCGCCGTCATAGGCTACAAAGGCTCGAATGTCAGAATATTCCAGACCTGCATTCTTCTTGGGATTGAGGTAATCCCGAATATCTTGGTCTAGATCTGGTACATATTGAGGGGTATTCTTGTAAAGGATATGTGGCAGACGCACGAAGTCGTCCATCTCCTTTTTACTCTCAACAGCTACTATTTTTACTTTCTTCATGACTATTTCAATCTTAATCGACTGCAAAATAAACAATTTTTCGTGGTATTTTAGGTGCGTGATTTGCTGCATAAGTGTTCCATTCTACCACTTACACACGTAGTATCGCCCCATAGAACACTTACTACCCTAATTATACCACTCGTAATCTAAACTTTTTGTTGTATTTTTGCACAGTAAAAATGAAATAAGAAGAATATGAGAACAGAAACATATCAGAAAAAGAACTTTGACCGCATCACGGACAAAGACATTGTCGTGTTCGAAGATTTCCTGGGGAAACCTATCCAGAAGGCTGTACAAGCAAGCACCTATGGCATATTGCTGTGTACAGCTGGCAAGGGTTATCTCAAATTAGAGGGAAAGGAATATGAGATTTCAAAGAATGATATGGTATTATGTCAGCCTCAAGTATTTATAGATAATGTGATGGTAAAGCTCGACTTCAAGTGCTCGGGGATGTTTATGTCACCTTCTTATTTTGAAAGCATGTTATTCGTAGATGGCAATTACTGGGGCACGGGGCTTGCAGTCGCCAAAAAGCCAGTTATCCACTTGGAGGAGGAGGAAGCTCGTGACTTCATGTTTAATTTCTCCATCCTCAAGACGAAGTTGGCGCAAGTGGACATGCCGCATCATTCGCTCACCATCAAGCACCTGTTGCAGTCGATGTTGTACGAGTTTGCCGACAGGCTCGCTCCTCACTTCCACCCATTGGACACACACAATGGATTCTCTTCTGGCGAATTGATATTCAAGAAGTTTCTTATGATACTGTCACAAGCTACACCCAAGCGGAGGGATATTACTTATTTCTCCGACCAGCTCTGCATCACCTCGAAGTATCTTTCCACGATTTGCAAGAAGCAGTGTGGCAAGACTGCCTCGGAGCTAATCAATGGCATCACCATCAGGTACATCAAGAACATGCTGACCTCTTCCGAAAAGACCATCAAGGAGATTGCCACAGAAACAGGCTTCGACAACCTCTCCTTCTTCGGCAAGTACGTGAAGCGAGAGCTGGGTATGTCGCCAAGGGAATTCAGGGCAAAGAAATAGAGGTAAGCCAATTTGTGATGTCTGTAAGCAGTCACTTTAGACCGTCTTGCGTACATAAATAAAATTTGTCCTTATACGACTTGAAATCAGGCAACTGTGGCATAATGATTTCTATATTATTTCTGGGATTCATAAAAGAGAACAGCCTTGATATAGGTCTCCATTTGAATATTTTTTATACGTGATAAACGATAAAAGATAATCATCTGCAACAATGCTTTAACAAAACACGACAACAAGAGACCGATAACAAGAGCTATAACTGTTGTCAACATCTTACCATTAGCATAAATAGGATTTTTATCTGGGAAACAAGACAACACCAAAACTGGTAGTACCGTAATAAACCCACCAATAGTTAGCTGACTTCGCTGAGAGCCTCCCAAATCCATGATAGCCTGCTTATCAAAAAGATAACCATCAAAATCTTGCTGTTCTATGCCATAATCGGAAATTTTAGGGAAACCAGGTTCATCTCCAAACAGCGCAATTTTATTTGTTATCTTATGCTCGTAATCATCAATGAATTGCTTTTCTGGTTCTTTGATATTCATAATTGTTAGTTTTATTAATAATGTGTGTAAAAATTGGCAAAGTATCCACTTGCCACAATAATAAAAAGAAAGCAGTGCCTCTATAAGCCGAGTTTTGTCCCTATGCAAACATCTAATTTAGAGCCGCACAGGTGCCTGTCATTTATCTAGTCCCAGAGTCACCCCTGGGCTCAAGCACTCTACCCTCCACAGTAGCCCGAAGACTTCGGACGAGCCGCCCTCCAACTGCGGTATACATGAGCTTACAGCTCCCAGATGGCACAGCCTAACGATCACTCGCCAGCTGGTGGTCTCTTACACCACCTTCTCACCCTTACCCGACACTACCCCCGCATGGATACGGAATAAGTTTCGGGCGGTCATTCTCTTCTGCCGACACCTACTGTCACCAATAGCTTCTAGTTTCGGAAGTGGGATGCCCTACGCTGCCCGGACTTTCCTCTCGCATCCCAAAGGATGCCAGCGACAGACCGAGGCACTGCTTTCGGAATGCAAAAGTACAAAAAAGAATCGACATCTAGCCATAAATGGCAGACTTTTTTCTGCCAACCTGCCCTTTCGCTCTCGTTTTATCCGTCGCCAGTCCATAGAGTGAGCTGCATTCTGTTAAGATTCGTTCAACCATGGAGTCATATTAATTACATATACAGAACCAACATATCCCAATAAACTTTCAAATATTTGTAAAAATAGTCTTTTTCTTGTTTAATAGCCGTTAAAGTGTTAATTTGAATTGTTAAAACGGAATAAATTTACACGGTGTTTCTCCCATTTCTCGAAAATTGCATCTATATTTGCAACCGAAAAGCCGTGGCAGTCATCCATCGGAACACATGGGCAAACGACCAAGATGTCAGTCTGCACCTGTTTGGCATGATATTGGCTAAGGCGCAAGAAAGACTTCCTATTAGGGAGCACATCAAACAAAAGAATAATAATTAAAATCGAAATAGACATGAAAAAGTTAACTAATTATGTTATCGCAGTGCTATGCGTAGGTTCGCTAGCATTCTCAGCAGGTGCATTCATGAAGGTTAATGCTTCGACAACAGCAGCTACCACAGCAGCACCAGGTCAACCAGTAGACTTGACATACGCAGCAGAAAAGGCTCTGCCAGCCGTAGTCCATATCAAATACGTACAAAACTCCAAGGTGAAGACCGTGGATGTACAAGACGATCCATTCGGAGGTTTCTTCGACCCATTCGGGTTCTTCGGCAATCCAGGACAGGGCAACGGCGGAACTCGCAAGCAGCAGGTACAGACTCCTAAGAAAGAGGCTACAGGCTCAGGTGTCATCATCAGCAGCGATGGTTACATCGTGACCAACAACCACGTGGTGGAGGGCGCAGACGAACTGACCGTCACCCTGAACGACAACCGCGAATTCTCGGCTCGCATCATCGGTACAGACAAGACCACCGACTTGGCATTGATCAAGGTGGACGGCAAGAACCTCCCTACTCTAGCCATCGCCAACAGCGACAATGTAAAGGTGGGCGAGTGGGTCATCGCTGTAGGCAACCCATTCGGTCTCAACAACACCGTCACCGCAGGTATCATCTCCGCTAAAGCTCGTTCGCTCGGTGCCAACGGAGTAGAGAGTTTCATCCAGACCGACGCAGCCATCAACGCAGGCAACTCAGGCGGTGCCCTCGTCAACACCCAGGGCGAGCTCGTAGGCATCAATGCTATGCTCTACTCACAGACAGGCTCTTACGCAGGCTATGGATTCGCCATCCCAACCTCTATCATGAACAAGGTAGTGGCAGACCTCAAGCAATACGGCAGCGTACAGCGTGTAATGCTCAGTATCCAGGGTAGCGACGTACTCAACTACATCAACGCCCAGAAAGAGAATGGCAAGGAGGTAGACCTCGGCACCAACGAGGGTGTATACATCGCCAAGGTAGACGAAGATGGCAACGGCGCTGAGGCAGGTCTCAAGGAAGGCGATGTCATCACCAAGGTAGACGGCAAGAAGGTAACCAAGATGGCTGAGCTACAGGAGCAGCTCAACGGCAAGCGCCCAGGCGACAAGATGACCATCACCTACCTACGCAACAAGAAGAGCTTCAGCAAGACCATCACTTTGAAGAATGCACAGGGTAACACATCTGTCATCAAGAGCGCAGACCTTGACGTGCTCGGCGGCAACTTCCGTCAGATTACCGACGCACAGAAAAAGCAGCTCGGCATCAACTATGGCGTGGAAGTTATGAAGGTAAACAATGGTGCATTAAAGGACGCAGGTGTTTCTCGTGGCTTTATCATCCAGCGCATCAATGATAATAACATAAATACACTTGATGACTTACAAAAAGCTGTCAAAAATGCCTCAACCAGCAAGGATCCAGTTCTCTACATACAAGGAATATGGCCTACTGGTAAAAAAGCATATTTCGCAGTTCCATTACAAAAAGATTAATAAATAAAACTTAGGGAGATGAAATACAGCTCTATTTTGTTCCCTTAAAGACAAAAAACAATAAAAATAGTAGGTATTTTCAAAAAATATCTACTATTTTTTTGGTATTTAAACAAAAAAGTGTACATTTGCAATTACTTTAAAATTTGATGCCATCATGAGACAATTAAGAATCAACCAATCCATAACGAATCGCGTCAGCGCATCGTTAAACAAATATCTTCAAGATATTGCGCATGTAGAACTTCTTTCTGCAGAAGAAGAGGTAGAACTAGCACAACGCATAAAAGCTGGAGACCAAAAAGCACTAGAGAGATTAACGAAAGCCAACTTACGATTTGTGGTTTCTGTAGCCAAACAGTACCAAAACCAAGGCTTAAGTTTACCAGACCTTATCAACGAAGGAAATGTTGGGCTGATTAAAGCTGCCCAAAAATTTGATGAGACCCGAGGCTTTAAGTTTATCTCATATGCAGTGTGGTGGATTCGTCAAAGTATCCTCCAAGCTATTGCTGAACAGAGCAGAATTGTGCGCCTTCCTCTTAATCAAGTGGGAAGTGTAAACAAAATAAATCGTGAGATCAATAAGTTTGAACAAAAGTTTGAACGTAAGCCTAGCGTTGACGAGATGGCAGCTCTTGTAAATTTGCCAGAAGACAAAATAGCAGATGCCATGATGGCAAACAATCACCACCTTAGTGTTGATGCACCTATGGTGGAAGGAGAAGATGGAAGTATGCTTGACATCATGTCCAACGATGACATGCCAATGGCAGACAAAGAACTAAGAGCTCAATCTTTACGTGAAGAAATTGGGAGATTTTTGGACAAGTTGACAGACAAACAGAAAAAAATTGTTTCAGCCTTCTATGGACTTGGCGAAAAAGAAATGACACTAGAAGAAATTGGTTTCAAATATCACCTCACACGTGAACGAGTACGCCAAATCAAGGAAAAAGCATTGCGTAAACTCCGTTTTGACACACATAGTAAACTACTGAAGTCCTACCTTGGCTAAAAAAGTGGGAATAAAGTAAAAACATTGATAATAAAGACAAATGAAAATTACAAAAATTGCACTAGCATCTCTTGCATTAGCTTGCATTAGTTCACTCGTAGTATCTGCAAAAAATGAAGTGAAAACTGCATACATTTTTGGATTCGCCTCATCATTTAATGATTCTACGGTTTATTTTACAAGCATACAACAATTGGACTCTGCTACATTCACAGGAAAGAGCCATTTCCTTGTCAATCGTGATAACTATTCTTACCAACTACGCGATTATCTAGAACAAAAAGGAGAAGGAAATCGCACATGCATAGTTATGTATGATTTCGACCAAAAGAAAGCAGAAAAGAAATGGAACAAGCTTTACCTACGTTATACCCAAAAGCCAAAAGCCAAGAAAGCTAAAAATGGTCAGCAAATAAATGCTGCCCCTAGCCCATACCAAGTAAAAAACATCAACAATGGTGAGTTTCGTTTCACTCCTATCTTATCTGATGAAGAAAAATAATCAGCTATTTCACATTTTCCGACAATAAAAAAACTCACTGAAGTTTTTATCATACATCTTCAGTGAGTTTTTTATTTTTTATTTTAAATTCAGCTTAAACCAATTTGTTATTTGACGAAGTAAATGATTACGAGTGTTTCCTCCGAATATACTATGGTTTCGATTGGTGTAAAATACTTCCTTAAAATCTTTATCAGCTTGCACCAAAGCCTCTGAATATTCAAAGGTATTCTGTGGATGTACATTATCGTCTGCAACCCCATGACAAATCAATAAAGCTCCATGCTGTTGAGCTACTCGTTCTATAGGGTTTACCTTATAACCATCTGCGTTTTCTTGTGGAGTACGCATATAACGCTCAGTATATACAGTATCATAAAAACGATAGCAAGTTGGTGGCGCTACAGCCACACCTGCCTTAAATACAGGGCGACCTTCACTCATACTCATCAATGTGTTAAAGCCACCATAGCTCCACCCCCAGATGCCAATATTACTCTTATCAACAAAAGGAAGAGAAGCCATATATAGGGCTGTTTCAACTTGATCTTTTGATTCTAGATCACCAAGACGCAAATAAGTTGATTTTTCAAACTCAGCCCCCCTGCCACCTGTACCACGCCCATCAACACAAGCAACGATAAACCCTTCTTGTGCCAGATAGTAATCAAAGGCGCCGCCATTACCCATTCCGCCAGAGCTCCAAGAATCGAGCACTTGCTGATTGCCTGGTCCAGAATACTGGAAGAGGATTACAGGATACTTTTTGCTTGCGTCAAAGTCTAGAGGTTTCACCATCCATCCATCTAGCATTACGCCCTCAGAAGTGGTAAAAGAGAAAACCTCTCGTTTACCCCAGTTATACTTTTGAGTCTTCTCCAGAAGAGCCTTGTTATCTTCCAATGTCTTGATAATCTTTCCTTTGTTGCTACGCACGGTAAACACATATGGATGGCTATAAGAACTCCATGTATTGACAAAGTAACGATAGTCGCCAGAGAAATTAGCTGCATTCGATCCCTCTGCATCAGTAAGCCTTTCTACCTGTCCATTCTTGTGAGCCACATATACCTGACGGTCGTGCGCATTCAACTTGGCTGCCTGAAAATAGACATCACCCGTCTTCTCATCCATGCCATAAATATCAGTCACATCATAGTTACCCTTCTCTATTTGGCGCACGAGTTTGCCATTCATATCATAAAGATAGAGATGCATATAACCATCCCTATCACTAGGCAACAAGATATTCTTCTTGCCCACGATACTATTCTCTACAACCTCTTCTTTCACATACTTAGGCACACTTTCTTTGATTAGCAGCTTACTCTTTCCAGTGAATGGATTCACGGCATAGAGACGCATATCGTCTTGATGGCGATTCATCGTGTAGACAATGAGACTATTAGCATCAGGAGAAGTCTTGATACGAGGATAATAACCATCAGCATCCACAGGTACATTAAGAGCGATGATTTTGCCCGTCTTCATATCATAGCTCCAAAGACTTACCTTAGAGTTATCTTGACCTGCCTTAGGATACTTATAGGAATACTCACCTGGGTAATCATGGAACTCCTCGCGAGTAGGGTTCGCCCCCTGAAAGAGCTGAAGCGAGTATGTCTTGACATGCGATTCATCGAAACGTATCCATCCTAGAGATGTACCATCGGCATTCCAAGCGAAAGCACGATTGAAGCTAAATTCCTCCTCGTAAACCCAATCTGGAATACCATTGATGATTTCATTAAATTTGCCATCATCAGTGATCTGTACTTCTTTCTCTCCGTCTGTTACGAAGATATTATTATCTTTGACAAAAGCGATATGGCGAGAATCTGGAGACCATGTAGCTACTTGCTGATTTTCACCATCCGAGAGTTTCTTTACAGACTTCTGAATAATATCATAAATAAAGTACTCAGCCTTAAATGATCGACGATATACAGCCTTGCGCTTGGTGATGATAAGCATTTTTTTACCATCAGGACTCATTACATAGCCGTCAATAGTCTCAATTTTTTGGGGTGCCACAGCCACGTCAAAGAGAACAGCCACCTGCTTACCCGTCTTAAAGGAATAACTAATAATCTGCTTTCCATCCTTACTAATAGAAGCGTAGAGATCGGTACCCTCTATAGGATTGATACCAGTAACGTAAGAAGCAGCAAAATCGCCAGATGTAATAGACTTCAACTCTAGTCGGTCTGCAGCTTGCATAGCTGACAACATCATAATTGTTGCTACTAAAATAGAAAATCTTTTCATGTATTAATCTTTATGTAAAGTCTCAATAGACGAATAATCTTCGCCTTTGAGTAATTGCTTAATAGTTATCTTAGGATTATGTTTGATATATGTATTTATTGTTTGTACA
>CAVKXW010000102.1:0-2845 GCA_963660215.1 Bacteroidaceae bacterium
AGGCGATGGGTAAGAAAAATGGATGGACTATAGAAGAAACCATTGCACAACTGAAAGCCAACTACGACGGCTATCATTTTAGCGCAGACAACATGGTGGATGTCTTCAACCCATTCAGTCTCATCAATGCCTTAGACGAAAAGGAAATTGACAACTACTGGGCATCATCTGGTGCGACGTCATTGTTGCCTAAGTTTGTTGATGACATGGAAATCCGCCTAAAAGACTTCGACCATTGCGCCCTATTGAGCAGCATCATTAAGACATCCGACGTTACAGGTGGAGGAGCAGAGTTGTTCCTTTACCAATCAGGGTATCTTACCATCAAGAGTTATTCCAATGGAGTCTATTTCTTAGGCATACCAAACCATGAGGTAAGACAAGCACTTTACGAAATGGTGCTGCCAGCCCTGTCTATGCGTAATCTCAACGATATTCTGTCAACACAGGCTTTTCTGAGAGATTATCTTACGACCGGCGATCTTGCAGAAGCTAAGAAATGCCTGAAAGCCCTCATCGCCGATGTGCCATACAGCAACAAGAAACTTGCATCAATGGACATGGAGGAGCGTTATCGCCTCATTATGAGCACGATATTCAATGCCATCGGCTTCAAGGTAGAAGTGGAGAAGATGATTTCCACTGGCAGAATCGACATGGTGGTATATACTCCACACTTTATCTATGTGCTGGAACTAAAGCTCTCCAACAACGGTGGTCTTGCATCTGCCGAGAAGCAAATCATCACGAACCATTATACCGAGCCTTTCAAGGCTGACAAGCGCAAGGTCATCGCCCTCGCAGTGGAATTGGACGACTTGGGCAAAGGGCTCATCGACTGGAAGGAAGTGGAGAAAGAATAAGGCTTCTCTTCCATCAAACGCATAACTCTGTTTTAAGACATATCAAACATTATATTTTAACTATAAGAAGACAAATGAAAATATCAGTAATTGGCGCAGGAGCCATGGGTGGTGCCATGGTGGAAGGCTTCTTGCAGAGCGAGAAGTTCCTGCCAGCAGACATCACGGTATCCGACCACAACCAACCCACTCTGGACCACTTCGCAAGCGAAGGTGCCAGCGTTACACTCGACAACCAGTTGGCTTGCCATGGAGCCGACTTCGTATGCGTGGTAGTAAAGCCATGGTGCGTGGAGAAGACCTTGAAGGGTATCAAGGAAGTACTCGACTACAAGACCCAGAAGCTCATCATCGTTGCCGCAGGCGTGCCATCCTCGCAAATCAAGGAATGGCTCGACAAGGACGGCGTCACCCCTACCCTCTTCCTCGTGATGCCTAACATAGCCATCGCCTACAAGCAGTCGATGACTTTCATCACTCCAGTGGATGCTTCCTCGGCAGAGACCAAGACCGTCACCGACATCTTCGACGAACTCGGCGAGAGCCTCGTGATGGAGGAAAATCTCTTCCCTGCCGCCACCTCGATGTCGTGCGCCATAGCTTATGCCATGCGCTATGTGAGAGCCAACGTGGAAGGTGGCGTACAACTCGGCTTCAAGGCGAAGGCTGCACAGAAGATTGTACTCCAGACCGTAAAAGGAGCTATCGAGTTATTGCAAGCCACAGGCGAGCATCCAGAGGCTGCCATCGACAAGGTGACAACTCCTGGCGGAATGACCATCAAGGGTCTCAACGCCATGGAGCAAGGAGGTTTTACCTCCGCCGTCATCAATGGTTTGTTGGCAGGAAAGAAATAAGATAGACAAAGCATTACCTACCTGTCGCCTGCAAGTACTCACGTTTCTTCACCTCGTAATTGGTGAACGACTCCACGTACTTGTCACGACTCTGCTGATAGAGGGTCTGGGCATCGAGGAGGTCGCTGATAGTGGCGGTTCCTGCCTGGTAATAGTCGGTGTTGAGACGAAGGTTTTCCTCACTCTGCGTGATGCTCTCCTGGGCGATGCCTACCTGCTTGTAGGCATCGTTCATGTCATTCCACGCCTTGCGCATTTTTACTATCAGGAGTTCACCCTTGTCTTGCTTGTCATTGAGAGCATTGGCAATTTGAAGTTTCTGACGCTTCATGTCGTGCGAGCCGCCCCACCAACTGGAGATAGGGACGGAGACGGTGAGCAAGCCAATAAGACTGTTTTGCGACTTGTCCATGATGTTGTTATAGAGGTAAGCTCCGCCCACAGCCACCGATGGGAGATTCTTTCCCACTGATAGCTTGTACTGGAGTTTGCTTGACTCGATTTGCTTGTCGAGAAGTTGGTACTCGTTGGTTTGGGCAAGGGAGGATTCTGGAGACTGGAAGAACTGCTGAGGGGATTCGGGTAGATAGAAGACTTCAGCGGATTTGCAATCCGAAGGAATTTTATCCGACGAAACATTCTTCTTTTCTGCTATCGGATAATTGACCTCGATTTCTTCCCCAGTATGCCCCATCACTTGCGCCAGCAAGTCCTTCATCGTCACTTCGGCATTCTCCACTTGAATCCTCTGCGTCTTGACCTCGTTCTGTCGGAGTTGCACTTGCAGGAGGTCGTTGCGATTGCGGATGCCTGCTTCCACGGCGGCTTGGGCATCTTTGCGAACACTCTCCAGTTGACGGTCGAGTTGGTCGAGCGTAACAAGCTTTTCCTTGAGCATCACGATGTTCCAATAGTATTGCTCGGTGCTGAGACGGATGTCGTTCTCGCTCATGTTTCTCTGTAATCGGGAGACATCCTCGCCCACCTTGGCGAGTTTGTTGCCATTCACGATTTGCCCACCAGCGAAGAGGGGTTGCATCGCCGTTACGCCAGCCATGATTCCGTTCTTGGCAAGCGACATGCTCGCTTCTCCCATATCCATCTGAATCAAGCCCTTGTTCGCAA
>CAVKXW010000102.1:3027-11483 GCA_963660215.1 Bacteroidaceae bacterium
GAAACATCAGTTGCTTCTGTTGAAACATTTTGGGCAAGGGACGGTACGCTTACCGTCCCAGCCAAAATGAGCGAGAAAAAGAGTTGCTTCATGAGTGAGTCCTTTCTCGAAGAGAGATTATATAGATACTGTTTCTTATTCATTTTATCCTAATCTTATTTTGTCCAGCAATTAAACACTAAAAATTCATTCCTCCTCCATCGCCAAGGTTCTCTGTCTTTTCTTCTCCGTCCCCTCGAACACGAGGAGATAGGTGACTGGCACCACGGTGAGGATGCAGAGCATCGCCAGCAATGTGCCGTAGCAGATGACCGTACCCATCGGCATCCACAAGCCACTACCACCGAGAATCATCGGGATGACACCCATTGATGCTGCCGCAGAGGTGAGGAAGATAGGGCGCATACGACGGCTTGCGGAGTGCCAGATGGCATTGCGAGCATTCATGTGTTCCGTCTCACGGAGTTCCTCGGCATAGTCGTACATGATGATGCCGTTCCTCACGATGATACCCATCAGGGCGACAAGTCCCATCACGGAGGTCACACCAAACGGCAAGCCTTGTATCTCCAGTCCCAGGCAAGCGCCGAAGATGCTCAGGAGCATACTTCCGAAGATGATGCCAGCCAAGTTGATTTTGTGGAAATGAGCCATCAGGATGAAGAATATCATCACGGCGGCAATGCCGAGTGCCGCCATCGTAGGTCCCATGGTCTCGTCGCTGTTCTCGATGTCACCGCCATAGACTAATTTCGTACCTGCGGAGAGTTGCACATCCTTCAGCTTTTCCTGCACCTCGGAGGTTACACCCAAGGCGTTGTATCCTCGCTTGGTCTCAGCCATCACCGTGATGGTAGGCACACCGTTGCGGCGTACTATCTGCCCATATTGGGTGGTAGGCACGAGGTCGGCTATCTGGCGCAATGGCACGGTCTTCTGTCCACCAGCCACTGGTATCTGCTCGTCGGCGAGGTCGAGGGTGGAAGCTTGGTTGGAGCGAGTACTCATCAGGATGACTGGCACCTGCTTGTCGCCCTCCCATACGTTGGCGATGCCCATGCCACTGCCGTATCGCAGGGCGAGAATGGACTCCAACTGCTGGTTGGTAATGCCCAGTCGGGTCGCCTCGTCTTCCTTCAGTTGCACCGTGGTGGTCGCCTGAGGCTCGTTGAAGTTGGTGCGCACCAGTTCCAGCTCAGGCATCGTGTGCAATATGTTCTTCACCTTGTCGGCATCGCGCATCATCGCCTTCGTGTCCTCGTTGCTCAGGCGCACTTCTATAGGACAAGTCGATTCGTTGTAGCTCAACTGCTTGAACTTGACTTGCGCCTCTGGGAAGTAGGCGGCGTACTTGTCGGCATTATCGTCGAGGTAGCTCTGGGTCGCCTCGTTGCTCTCCGTGTTGACGACGAACTGGGCGTAGTTGCTCCCTGCTATCTGAGGGGCGTAAGCCGTGTGGAATCGTGGCGAGCCACATCCCTTGAACGATGTCACCGACACGATGCGCTTGTCTCGGCGGATGATGTGCTCCAAGCTGTCTGCCACCTCCGAGGTCTTGTCGAGCGAGGTGCCCGTAGGCATGTAAATCTCCACGGCAAACTGGTTGCGCTCGGCGAAAGGCATCGTTTGCTGAGGCAGTTTGCTCATCATCATCACTCCTGCCACGACGGAAGCCAAGCCCACGGATAACGTTGTCTTAGGGTATGAAAAACATAGGCTCAGCAACTTGTCGTAGTACTTTTGCAGTAGGTCGAGGAATGAGAACGCCTTCTTGCCTGTCTTCGGGTTCAACTTCTCCTTGAGAGGTTTGCGGATGAAGAAGAACTGCATGAAAGGCACCAAGAGCGATGCGATGACGAGCGAAACGCCCAGCACAATGGTCACTGCCCATGGGAACGAGAGGAGGAAGTCGTGCGTCTGTCCCACACAGGTCAGGAGGAATGGGAAGAACGTGATGCTGATGGCACAGGTGGCAGAGAAAATACTCTTGAAGAAGTGGGTGGTGGAGTCTATGGAAGCATGCCAACGGCTCTTGCCCTCGCCTATCTGTTCCAGGTAGTTGTCGATGATGACGATGGAGTTGTCCACAATCATTCCCAGTGTCACGATGAGTGCCGCAAGGGTCACGGTGTTCAGTTCAATACCGAAGGCATTATACAAGCCCAAGGATATGAAGATACTGATAGGGATGGTGGAGGCGGCAACCAGTGCCACACGCATCGGCAGGAGGAGCATCACCACGATGACCACGGCAACGATGGCGATGACAAGCTCGTGGAGGAAGTTGACCACACTGTCGTTCACCACCTTGCTCTGGTCGGTGATGCGGTAGATGGTCACATCCTTCGGCAGGGTCTTCTGAAACTCTGCCATCTGCTCGTCGATAGCCTCGCCCATCTTCACGATGTTCTGTCCCTTCTTCATCTCCACGCTCAGCAAGAGGCATTTCTTGCCGTTGTTGGTTATCTTGCTCTCTGCCTCCGGGTATTCACGCTTCACGGTGGCGACGTCCTTCAGGCGGACATTCACGCCCGATGGAGAGGAATAGACGATTTGCTGCTGGATGTCATACACGTTGTTGAGCGACTTGCCCACGTGGATGGGCATCGTGTAGGCTGGCGACTTCAGGCGACCGCCTGTAGTGGTAAAACCCTTTTGGTAGAGGGTTGCAGACACCATCTGGTCTGAGAGGCCGTACTTCGCCAAGCGGTCGTTGTCGAGCAGCACGGAGATTTGCTCCTGTTGCATACCGCTCACGGTGAGTCTGCCCACGCTCTTGATGGCACGCAGACGGTCTTGCAGGTTGTCCATGTAATCGTTCAGCTCTCGGTAGGTTTTCTCCGTACTCTCCATCGTGATGAGGAGGGAGGAGGTGTCGCCGAAGTCGTCTTGCACGGCGATGGCGGCTACGTTTTGTGGCAACTCGCCCTTGAACGCCTGCACGCCGTGCTTGAACTTCGACCAGAACTCGTCCTTGTTGTCGAGGTCGTCGTTGAGTTGCACCTGTATATATACGATTCCGTCACGGCTCATCGAGTAGGTCTTCTCTTTCTTCACCTCCTTGTAGGTGAAGATGTAGTTCTCCAGGGGCTTTGTAACTTGCTCCTCCATCTCCTCGGCGGTATTGCCAGGAGCCACGGCGATGACGATGCCTTGGCGCACGGTAAAGTCGGGGAACTCGTTCTTCCGCATGTTCGGCAAGCTGTAGATGCCGAAGGCGACGAGGCAGCACACCACCACGATGATGATTTGGCGGTAGTGCATCGCCCATTCCACTATGTTTCTTTTCTTCTTCATTGCTGTCATTGTTGTTTTCAAGAAAAAGTTTTTTACCCTTTTACCTTTTTACTTTTTTACCTTTAAAACGCTTCCACTGCAAACCTTTTGCTGTCCTTCGACTATCAGCTTGTCGCCTCTTCTCAGTCCGCTTGTGATGACCACGCCATTACTCTGGTATTCGCCGATGGTGACGGAGCGGCGGATGGCCTTGCCACCCTCGTCAACCCATACGAAGCGGCTGTTGTCGTCGGCTATCTGAACGATGGAGGCTGGTATCACGACCGCCATTCCATTGTCGCCCGAAAGCGAGGCGTCTGTCTTGGCGAGGCTCACTTGCGACACCATGCCTGGGAGCAAGGCTTGGTCGATGCCTCCCACACGAATCTTCACGCTGTAGGAACGAGAGGAAGGGTCGGCGATGACACCTTTCTCTATCACATAGCCGTCGTATTGCTTGCCGTCGAGTGCCTGTACCTGAATCCTCGCACGCTGGCGAACATGGATGCCCGACATCTCGCTCTCAGGCACGGAGATGACCACGTTCAGCACGTTGGTGGTGACGAGCTTGACCACTGGCGTTCCTGGGGCGGCGTTCTGCCCCACCTCGGCATATTTCTCGGAGATGACTCCACTAAACGGCGCATAGAGATGGCAGTCGCCAAGGCTCTTGCGGGCGATGTTCTCGGCGGATATGGCTTGCTGGAGTTGGCTCTGCACCTCCACCCACTTGATGTCGGGCAGACTTCCCTTGTCGTGCAGTTGCTTCATGCGCTTGTAGGCATCCTCGGCTTGCATCTTGCTGGCATGGGCTATCTCGTAATTGTTGCGAATGGAAGTAGGGTCAACGGAGGCTATCAACTGTCCCTTGCTGACACGGTCGCCCACCTTTACCCTCAGTTGCATGATGGTTCCGCCAGTGGTGAAACTCAACGTAGAGCCGTTTTCCTCTTCCACGGTTCCAGAATAGCCGAAGCTGGCATTGGGCTGTGCGCCATCGGCGGAGGTCGAACCTCCCATGGAGGCCATTCCGCCCTCGCCCACTATCATCTCCTTCACGTTCACTGGCTCTACCGTGCTCTCTGTCTCAGTCTTCTTGCCACAACTCACGAGAAGCGAGGAGGCAAGCAGCACCATCGTAGTGCCGTAAGCGGTAGAAACTCCTAAAATACCTTTCTTTTTCATCTTTGCTCTATATTATGTTTTTTATTCTGCTCCTTTTCGGATTCGGGTGCAAAATTACTCGTTCCGTGTGGAAAATTCAGACATTTCATTTCCTCTAAAGTGTCTGATTTCTCTTCCGCAAAGCACATCTACGAAATATCGGACAGAAATAAGAGATAGGTAACACTCGATATTTCGGCAAATAATCGTACTTTTGCAACCGAAATCGGAAATGTATCACTTCAACGGACAAAACGAAGAGAAATGTATCACCTCAACGAACGAAACGGAAAGAATGGAAATGAAAGATTATAATAAGGAAAACTTGACAGGAGGACAACGTGACGAGTTCTTTCTCTCGAAGAACGAAATCACAAAGGAGGAATATCAGTTGCGTCTCGAAAAAATGACGGACAAGGACATCGCCGTGTTCTACGAGCTGGGCGACTTGCCTGTGGAGAATGTCCATGCCGAGGCATACGTTGCCATCCTGTGCCTTATGGGGAAGGCTTCATGCACGATAGAGGGCGTGGAGTATCAGATAGAAAAGAACGACCTGATGCTGGCGCATCCCAACCAGTTCATACAGAATGCGATGGTGAGTTGCGACTTCAAGTGCCGTGGCTTGTTGATGTCGGCGGCTTACTTCGAGAACGTCTTCATGCTGGGCGGCAACATCTGGCAAACGAGCCTGATGATTCGTGAGCAACCCCTGCTGCATCTCAGCGAAGAAGAGGTGGAGGAATTCCTGCTCGACTTCGAGGTGCTGAAGCACAAGTTGTCCGCCACCCATCTGCCTCACCACGAGCAAATCGTGAAACTGATGTTGCAGTCGCTCGTCTTCGAGTTTTACGACAGGATGTCGCCGATGTTGCAGCAACAGGCACCGAGCGGCAATTATTCCTCGGCGGAGATTCTCTTCAAGCGTTTCCTGAGCCTTGCCTCGGCAGAGTCGCCTCGTCGCCGTGAGGTCGCCTACTATGCCGACAAGCTCTGCATCACCCCGAAGTATCTCTCGGCGGTCTGCAAGAAGCAAACCGACAAGACGGCTTCCGAGATTATCAACGGTCTCACGGTGAACTATATCAAGAACATGCTCACGTCCTCCGACAAGACCATCAAGGAGATTGCTGGCGAGACAGGCTTCGACAACCTCTCCTTCTTCGGAAAATACGTGAAGAGGGAGTTGGGCATGTCGCCGAGGGATTATCGGCAGAAGGGGGCATGACAAATACGATATTTTTTAGGTTTAAGTTAAAAAGAGGGTGTGTCATAAGTCCATGACGCACCCTCATGCTTTTTCTAAATGATTTCTTTCATATTCCTCAAAGTCCAGCCCTCAAACTGCATTACTATTTTATGTAGCATCGTACCTTGGCGAAGGGCTTCAACACGAGGAGCCCCTGCATATCTCTTGATTTGCTCGACCGCCTCATCCCATTGCACCTCAGCCTTCGTCCTTATGGTACCATCCTCTAATGTCACTTCCTCATTGAAACTCTTCTGCGACAACACCTTCAACTCGATGATATAGCTATGCTTCGAAGGATAATGCGTCAAGTCTGGCAACAGGAAGAAATCACAATAGCCATGATTCAGTTCCAATTCTGGAGCCGTGATATAATAGTTGTTAAGACTAAGATAAGCCATGAAGAAGCCCTGCATGTTTCGTTCCGCCTCGATGCCATCACGCACAGACGAAATTTTAGCATAAGCCTCAGCCAAGAAGTTCAAGCCCTCTTCCCATTTTCCTTCGTATGCCATGTCATAATAATAGTCTGTCAACTGGCTAGTGTTCAACGGAGCTACCTCTCTATATTGCTCTCGCAAATACTCATAATACTGCTTGCGAACATTATTGTTAGGAATGCCCAACAATAGCTTCTCGCCACGCACTCCCTTGATGGTAAGCATACCATAATAGAACAACAGACTGATAAACATATCCGGGTTCGTCAAGTCGCTGGCTGGGAAAGAATCCTTGATAGTCCCCAATATTTCACCATTTTCTATGATGGTACGGAGTATTCCCTTGCGATTGCCATCCAGATGGTCTAGCTGCAACAGCTTCTTCATCTTGGCATAATCAGACTTCGTGTTAGGGTCTATCATCACCTCAGGACCATGACCAGTACTAACATAGTTTCGTAAGTAATAAAGCACCATGTCGCAGTTAAAGACTTTACTCTGAGTCTCTAAAGCATTCTTTGAGAAACAATAATTGTCATACCAAGGCTTCATATCAGCTATGATTGCCTCGACATCACTATCAGGTCGGATTACCTCATGCTCCTTATAATAAGTAAACAACTCTCGCACATCTTCCGTAGAGAATCCGAGCATTTGGTTGAACTGTGGCTTAGTAGATATATGCCATCCGATATTGAATCCACTAGTCAGGTCGTCCAAGGTCACGGGGCTCACACCTGTCATAAAGATACGGAAAAACATACCCTTGAACACCTTGAAGATTTCTCGATAAAATCCACTGGCATGTGTCAAGGCACGATATACCTCCTCGCCATGCTCATTGAGTACCACATTGGTAAAATTGTCATATTCATCCACTATCAGATAGAGTTTGCACCCCCTATCCTTGGCTTCCGCCTCGATAGCATTCAGTTTCTCCACTGCACGTGGAAGCGACTTGACGGTCTGCACCAACTCATCGCTATAGAATCTCTTGTATCGCTCTATGAAATTATTGATACGAATGTTGCAATAGCTATTGAAATTGTCATTCAAGCTATTTATGTCCCCTCCTATCTTGGAGAAATCCAAATAAAGCACCTGGAATTTTCCTTGCCACTCCGTAGGATGCGAACCAATCCAAAGATTGCCAAACAGCTCCTGAAAGCGGTCAGCCTTATTGACATCATAATATGCAGACATCATACTGATGAAAAGGCTCTTGCCGAATCGACGTGGGCGGATAAAGAACAAGTTGTCTGGCTCGTCCTCTAACTGAGGAAGATACATTGTCTTATCCACATAATACTGATTACGCTCCACTATATCCACGAAATCAGACACACCGTATGGTATTCGTTTAACTTTCTGCATATTCTTTCTCCTTTTATCGCTATTTATTAAATTTATGCAAAGCTCATGCAAACGAGCGCAATGAAAGCTGCTTCAAATTGCCGAGTGTAGCTTATCTTATGCAAAGATACAGATAATATTTCAGAAAACAAGCTTTTTTATAAAAAATAGTCTTACTTTCGAATAAATGTCGTATATTTGCAGAAGATAAACGATAAAAGGCAGAGAATATGGAACCAACTGAGGTGAACAATCATAAGGCAGAGGTGCAGGAGGTATCTTCTGTATTGATGAATGACTTGCGCCAAATCATAGACAAGGCGCAAGTGCGTGTGGCATCGACAGCCAACTATGAGTTGACGATGATGTATTGGCATATCGGCGAGCGAATCAATCGGGATGTGCTTGGAAATGAGCGTGCTGCGTATGGTAAGCGAATTGTCGCGACGGTGTCACGACAATTGCCAGAGATTGACGGTATGCTCTTCGAACGTACTGCCATCGCCCAAAAGCCAGACGAGCTCATCAAGCAAGAGCTTGCCGAACTGCGTGATGACAACAAGCTGTCTCCCGACCTTGTATTCAAAAGCCCCTACTTCTTGGAATTCACAGGATTGAAAGGTTGCTATAGCGAGAAGAGCCTGGAGGATAGCCTCGTGGCGAACTTGGAGCAATTCATCTTGGAGTTGGGCAATGGTTTCACCTTTGTGGAACGTCAGAAACGAATGATTATAGATGGCGAGGACTTCTATCACCTTTAGGTTTATTGCTATGCACGGAGGGAAGCGAGGAACAGATAGAACTCCTTCAGCTCGACCAATCGGGCATCAAGGTGGCGAAGTACATGACAGAGCTACCGCCTCGCGAGGTGCTGATGCGACAAGTCAAGAAATCGTTGGAAGTGGCAAGAGAATTGGGAAAGGAATAAAGATGAGCAGCAAGCCTACAGATGGTTTGCTGTTTTTCTACAAATA
>CAVKXW010000103.1:0-6115 GCA_963660215.1 Bacteroidaceae bacterium
TGCTCTTTTTTATGCTTATTTCCTAGGATAAATTAACTTCCGAAACTTGAATAATTAATTTTCAGCATACTATCAATTTCTAATGTCTATGTGATTCCATTGCAATCTCATTGTGATTTTTTTTCATTGCGATCTCACTGTAATCTTGTTGCAAAGACAATGCAAACGAGGGCAATGAAAGCTTGCTTTCAAATTGCCGAGTGCAGCTTGGCTTCTACAAAGATACGGATTTTCTAGAATGATTGAATGAAACTTCTCAAAAAAAATGAAATCATGAATGAGAATCAACCAACAATCGAGGAGCGTGCCGCCAAGGGTGGCTTGTCTTCTAAAAAAATGAGTGGCGAACTGATGGAGCGTGTCAACTTCGACACCGTGCTAGCCTACTGCATGAACGAATGCGTAACCTACAACGAACTGAAGCCAGTCTATGAAATGTTTGTCTTGCTGATGGGCGACTGTACAGACGAGGAGTGGCTCTGCGTGAAGCGTAAGCTGAAGGCGAAAAAGCAGGAACTGGCTGGCGAGGATGCCTTGCGAGATGCCTTGTCGAGGGCTGTTGACAATGGGAGAATAGAGCTTATGATGGGGAAGTCGCAGAAGAAGGAGGCGAAGAGATCTGTGGCTCCCAAGCTGACGAACGCCACCTTCGCCTATCGCTACCTGAATGAGTGCCCTAACCGCATCATGCTGCTATATCAGGGGCTCGTGAAAGGGGAACTTATCGACAAGACCACGAAGCCCGACGACTTCATGGCGCTCTTCGAGGGCAAGCCGAGCAATGTGAAAATCAAGTGGCTGGGCTCGCTGGCTTCGCTCTGGTATCTCTTCAAGGTGATGCTGGGGAAGGGATTGGTTGTGAAGCCCGAGGGCGTGGGGCAATGGATAGTGGTGCAGAGCCACTTCGTGGATGAGAGGAGCAAGATGTTTGCCGACTTCAACAAGCAGAAGCCGCCGCTGAAGCTGAAAGAGGTGCTGGAAGTGATGGCGGAACTGCTGAATCCGAATAGCTACGAGGACTTGATGTAACACCGAAGAGCCAGTGGGCAATGATGCCTGCTGGCTCTTTGGCGTTTTTACTTCACCCAATGGCTGATGGGCGGCACTTCCTGGCAGCCCTCGTCGGTGATGGTGAGGGTGACGGGACGCTTGCACTTCTTGACGCGCCATGCGAGGCGGTCGAGAAAGTGGCGGGAGTGGATGACCACACCGGGGATGACGGGGTCGCCCAAGACGATGCGACCCTCGGTGAGGGCATCACGCCAACTGTTGCCTGCGGAGAAAAACTGGCGCAGATTGCAGCGGTTGATGTCGTAAACTCCTGTACTTGGCATCGTGAACGTGTGCTCCTCGGTGTGAGCAAACTTGATGCCGCCAATGAAGAGCACGCCCTCGGTATAGAGGTGGTTGCTCTGGGTTCTTCTTAATTCGATTTCCATAATTTTACCTTTTTATTTTTTACCTTTTTACCCTTTTACCTTTCTCAAGTATAGCTCGCTGAAGTCCTTGCAGCCTTCGGGCAACTGATGGCGCACGAGGGCAAAGCCTAGCTCGGTGCATACGCCTGTGAGATGGCGATAGAGACGCTCGCCTGCCTCGTCTTGGTCGGGATAGATGTGGAGGGTGAGAGGGGTGTTGTCCTGAGGGGATGGCACCCTTCTCAGTATCTCCAGGTCTTCGGGCTTCAGAAGGGTGGCTGAGGGGATGGCTATCGCCTTGTGACCTGCCGAGAGGAGGGCGAGACAGTCGGTTACGCCCTCGCTGATGTAGAGCGGTTCGCCGGGCTGGAGATGTCGCAGTATCGGGAGGTTGAACACGTGGATGCTGCTGCCCGATGGGAAGCGGAAGCGAGGCTTGCCCTTCTCATAGCCCAGATAGCGGCTCTGCACATTCTGCACCCGTCCGTCGAGGTCGCGGTAGGGGATGAGGAGCGAGGGGGCATCGTAGAAACTTCTGCCGTATCGCCAGCAAGGGGCTGGGGCGGAGATGCTGCTGATGCCTATCCACTCCACCACCTCGGGGCGAAGATGGCGCTCCTCGTAGAGGAATGCCTCCGCCTCCCTGATGAGGGTGGGGCGACCTACGAGACCTCGCAGAAACTCCAGGTCGAGGGGATGCTCCTGCTGGGGCTTGTTCCTTGAAACGCATCCTGCTGATGGGGGAGCCGAACCTCTTCTGCTATAAGAGGAGGATTCCGACATGTAGACGCCCTCGTTGTCGGCGAGCCAACGGCAGGTGTCGACGAACGACTTGCCCAGCATCTTCATTGCCAGCGTAATGACATCGCCGTGGGCATCGCAGACGAAGCACTTGAAGGTGTTAGACTTCTTGTGGAACGAGAGCGACGGATGCTGGTCGCCATGGAATGGGCAGAGGGCCTTGTGATGTGACACCGCCATGCCCAGGCGCTCGGCTACCTCCTCTATCGGGAGGGAGCGGAGCTTTTCGATTTCATATTTTTCCATTTTTTCTAAATTATGCTTTTGCCCTTACAGGGCGACATTGCTGTTTGTGTTTAGACCCAGGGCGATGCCCTGGGCTTGGTGCTTCTGGGCTTTCAGCCCATGCATCAATCAACTTCCGAAAGTTGAATAATTAAGAATTTTGAATTAAAAATTCTTGTCGTACAGGTCTTTCATCCCCTCCACCTCGTGGATGAGGCGAGCCTTGCGCCACTTGTAGATGAAGGTGCGAACAGGGCAACTGAGGTCGAGCTTGACGATGAGCTCTCGGAGCTGGTCGCGAGAGAATCGCTTGGGCAACTGGTCGTAGAGCGGCACCTGGGGCGTCTCGGATGCATCGTCAGTCTTGTGCAGGTGCTCGTACTGTCGCCCCCACTTGCCGAGCAACCCTCGCAGGATGTAGTCTGCCATGAAGCGGTAGAACTTCAGCACCTTGGGGCGTGACTCCTCCGTCTCGCCCCAGAGGTAGTAGAGCAGGCTCGCCATGCGCCATGCCGACACGCTGGAGCGCTTGTAGAAGCAGTTGAGGGCTCTGGAGCCCGTCTTCAGCACTCGCTCTCGTTGCTCCTGGCACCAGCCCTTCACCTCCTCGCCTATCCATCGCATGGGGATGAGGTGCGTGGGCTGCAGCAGTCCGTCGTCGGTGTAGGTGGATGCCATGAGTAGCTCCACCGTGTCGTCTACCACACGGTTCTCCAGCTCGGTGAGCGGACGGAAGCGAGGGGCATCGTCGCCCATCAGGTCGCCCAGGTCGGCGATGACCTTTCGGGTGCAGTTGCCGCCCTCCACGGAGCGCTTGTCCATGTACTCGTCGAGGGCGTTCTCGGTGCCGCAGAAGAGGGAGCAGTAGAGCACGTCTACATCGGCGTTGTAGGAGGCATCGGAGAGGGTGTCGCTGCCATACTCGCTGCCCAGGTCGTAGGCGAGGCGGTCCATCGTGCGCAGGTCGGCGAAGGCTCGCTTGTTGCTCTCGGTCATGGTGGCGAGCTCCTCGTTGTAGAACCAGAAGGCGAGCGGCTCGCCATACTTGCGGATGAACATGTCGGCACGCTTCACCAGCTTAGCCTTGGTGATGGTCTGTAGGCATCTAACGTCGGTGATGGGCTCCTCGGGCAACTGCTTGTTCTTGGCCTGCGTCTTCTTCAGGTCGGCATAGGCTTGCTCCTGTCGCTTCAGTTCCTGGTCGCGGAGGCGGAGAGGGCGCATCAGTTGCTTCACGATGGGACGTGTGAACGATTTTCCCGAACCTGCCTCGCCCACGATGATGACCTGCAGGAGGAGGGCGTGAGGGTCGAGGTCGTACACGTACTTGGCTCTCAGACGGGTGCCCAGGGCGCAATAGCAGTCGATGGCGGTGAGGATGGCAGGGATGCGAAAGTTCTCGGGGGCAGACGCCCAGAAGCAGCGGATGGCTGGCGGAAGGTCTGTTGCCACGAGGGCAGCAGACGCTTCTTCTTGCTTCGTAGAATTCTCTTTTCCAAGAGACAATGTCTTCATTTCTTCCATGTCAGTCTCCTCCATCAATCCATCACCTTGAGGGCGTCGATAATCTCGCCATACACACCGAAGGCATACTTGGATGCGTCGATGCTGGCAGGCTCCATGGTCTTGAGGTGGAGCTGGTACTTGCCGTTCATCATGCGAGTCATCGAGATGTAGGCTCCGTCGTAGAGCTTCGGGTTGCGAGGAGCTCTGGTACGGCGAATGCTCTCCTCGAAGCGATAGTGCTCCTCGTCGAGGCGAGAGAGAACTCCTGTGTAACACTTGCCCTTCTCCAGGAGGGCATCGTTTTGCATCACCGTCTTGAGGTCGATGCAGAGACAATTGTTTTTCTTCATAACTTTTTGGGGTTTTGAAAATTAATAAAAAAGTTCGTTTGCGAGGTGTGCTCCTCGATTTTGAGGTGCGCCTCTATAGACAGATTGGCAGATTTCTTCGGCAGGCTGGGTAGAAAATGCCGAAGAAAGCGAGGATGAGGATAAAAATGGCTAGGTAGAAGAATGAAAAAGCGTGACCTGTGACCGTGACTTTGCCAAAATTTTCGTTTTTCATCCCCTTTCTTATCTTCCTTATTCCTATTATTCTTAATTATTAATTAATTATTTATTATAATAAGGTACGCGCTTGTTAAGGGGAGCTTCCTCTACCTAGCATTTTCTGAAAAATTTGGCAAAGTCACGGTCACAGGTCACGCTGGGGAAACGATGGAGTGGATTTCTCTATGAAGCCTCAGAAAAACACTATGCAGCAAAAAAAATATTTTGCGATGCCGAATAAAGTGCCGAGAAAAATGCCGTAAAGGAGCGAGAAGGTTGAACCGACGAGGCGAAAAAAATAGTATCTTTGCACTGCGTTCGATGAAAGGCTGCACTCGGCATAGCTCAAGCAAGCTTGGCTCTGCTCTCGTTTGCACTTTCATTGCATCGTGATTCAGAGATGATGCCTGCGAGGGATAAGTTATGACAACGGCCGAACATAAGTAATGACCAACCTGCATCATCAGTTATAAACAAAAAAAAGACCATGATTAATTATTCAATCGTACAGAGAGCCATCAACCAGAACCTCTTCGAAATCAATCAGGCAAAGGCTCGCATCAAGGCTGCCAAGGCAGCAGGGGAGACCCCTAAGAGTGAGGACACCGCACTGGTGGCAACCGAGGTGCAGAACGCTTTTGCTATTGCACAGTATGCCGAGGTGATGACCATCGAGAAGTTTGCCAAGCACATCGCCAACCATGGATGCGTCTACTCGCGTGCCGACATCGCCGCCATCCTCTACATCGCCGTAGACGAGATGAGGGAGCAACTCTTGGAGGGCAAGAAAATCAGACTGGGCGACCTCGGCGACTTCAGCATATCACTCACCTCGAAGGGTGCGGAGAGCGCAGACAAGTTTACCGCCGCCAACATCACCGGGGTGAACGTAAACTGGGAACCGGGTGCCGACTTCAAGAATCTCTTGGCGGATGCCGAATTCAACCTCGTGGCTTCTCGCTCAGCCCAGGCTGCCCTCCTGAAGGCCATCAAGGCTGGCGAGAGCAAGGTGGACCTCGACGCTCCTGCCGACGGTGGCGACAATCCATCGGGCGATAATGGTGGCGACAATCCGTCGGGCGATGACGGTGGCGGCAGCTCATCGGGCGGTGGCTCCAACCCTGGAGGCTCTGACTCTGGTGACGGTAACCTGGAGTAATGGGAGAACTGCCAAGAAAGTAAAGAGTAAGGAAAAACTAAAAACAGAAGATGATGAAAAAGGAAACATGGAAAACTATCCTGCAGGTGCTCATCTCGGTGTTGACTGCAGTGGGTGCCACTCTCGGCATTACGAGTTGTGTATAGCAGAATGACAGAAATGTCAGCAGATGGACGTGCCAAAGTGTCAGTATTGATGCTTTGGCACGTTTTTCGTATAGGGCGAGGGTGTCGAGACTATCGGCAGAAACATAAGTAATAACAAATTAAAACATATAGAATCATGAACATTAAACCATTAGCAGACAGAGTGCTGGTACTTCCTGCACCAGCCGAGGAAAAAGTAGGTGGAATCATTATCCCTGACACAGCAAAGGAGAAACCACAGCGTGGTAAGATCGTTGCCACTGGCAAGGGCACTAAGGATGAAGAGATGATTCTCAAAGAGGGTGATACCGT
>CAVKXW010000103.1:6161-11385 GCA_963660215.1 Bacteroidaceae bacterium
AAGTATATGATGATGCGTCAGAGCGACGTGCTCGCAGTAGTGGAGGAGTAATTTTAAAAGGTAAAAAAGTAAAAGGGTAAAAAGGTAAAAAACTTTTTGCTCGGTTCATTAAAAAAGGAAATATAATCATGGCAAAAGATATTAAATACAATATGGATGCTCGCGACCTCTTGAAGAAGGGCGTGGATCAGTTGGCTAACGCAGTAAAGGTAACGCTCGGTCCTAAGGGCCGCAACGTGGTAATCGAAAAGAAGTTTGGTGCTCCTCAGATTACCAAGGACGGTGTTACAGTGGCCAAGGAAGTAGAGTTGGAAAACAAGTTTGAGAACACTGGCGCCCAGCTCGTTAAGAGCGTTGCCAGCAAGACTGGCGATGATGCTGGCGATGGTACAACTACCGCTACCATCCTGACCCAGGCTATCGTAAACGAGGGCTTGAAGAACGTTACCGCTGGTGCCAACCCAATGGACTTGAAACGTGGTATCGACAAGGCTGTCGCTGCCGTAGTAGAGTTTATCAAGAAGAATGCCGAGCAGGTGGACGACAACTACGACAAGATAGAGCAGGTGGCTACTGTTTCTGCCAACAACGATGCAGAGATCGGTAAGCTCTTGGCAGACGCTATGCGCAAGGTTTCCAAGGATGGTGTCATCACCATCGAGGAGAGCAAGAGTCGCGACACCAACATCGGTGTGGTAGAGGGTATGCAGTTCGACCGTGGTTACTTGAGCGGTTACTTCATGACCGATGCCGACAAGATGGAGTGCGTGATGGACAACCCATACATCCTGCTCTACGACAAGAAGATTTCTAACTTGAAGGAGTTCTTGCCAATCCTTCAGCCTGCAGCAGAGAGCGGTCGCCCATTGCTCGTTATCGCAGAGGACGTAGACTCAGAGGCATTGACCACATTGGTCGTAAACCGCCTGCGTGGTGGCTTGAAGATTTGTGCAGTGAAGGCTCCAGGCTTCGGCGACCGTCGCAAGGCTATGTTGGAGGACATTGCAGTATTGACAGGTGGTGTGGTTATCTCCGAGGAGAAGGGCTTGAAGCTCGAACAGGCTACACTCGATATGCTCGGTTCTGCCGACAAGATTACCGTTACCAAGGACAACACCACTATCGTAAACGGTCATGGCGAGAAGGCTAACATCCAGGATCGTGTGGCTCAGATCAAGAACGAGATAGAGAACACCAAGTCTTCTTACGACAAGGAGAAGCTGCAGGAGCGCTTGGCTAAGCTCGCAGGTGGTGTGGCTGTGCTCTACGTAGGTGCCAACTCTGAGGTAGAGATGAAGGAGAAGAAGGATCGCGTGGACGATGCACTCTGCGCTACCCGTGCCGCCATCGAGGAAGGTATCGTAGCAGGTGGTGGTACCACATACATCCGTGCGCTCGATGCCTTGAAGGACTTGAAGGGCGACAATGCCGACGAGACCACAGGTATCCGCATCGTGGAGCGTGCCATCGAAGAGCCTCTCCGTCAGATTGTAGCCAACGCAGGTGGCGAAGGCTCAGTGGTAGTAAACAAGGTACGTGAGGGCGAGGGCGACTTCGGTTACAATGCTCGCAAGGACGTATACGAGGATATGCGCCAGGCAGGTATCGTAGACCCAGCCAAGGTAGAGCGTGTGGCTCTTGAGAACGCAGCCTCTATCGCAGGCTTGTTCTTGACCACCGAGTGCGTGTTGGTAGACAAACCAGAGCCAGCCGCAGCAGCTCCAGCCGCAGCTCCAGGCATGGGCGGCATGATGTAAGCCGCACAGGAAGACTGATACTTTGATGTCGAAAAATGACATCAAATGCAAAGTATAAATAACAAAATGAGGGTGATTCACAGTGAATTACCCTCATTTTTTGTTAATTTCATCATATTTCTAGCAAATTTCTGCAAAATAATTTGGAACGAATTGGCTTTTTTTGTAATTTTGCAGCGGAAATAAGAAAGAATAGTATCGGCTTAGGTGCCGACAAAGATATTTTTTTGATTTGTTTTAGTAGATTAGTTTTTAAGTAGTTTGTTTTTGGAAATCGGTTGTCGGGAGACATCCGATTTTTTTGTGTCCTATGTGGTCATGTGTTTTTTATCATCCTTTTTCAGAAAAAGTACTTTTCTCTTTGTGTTTTCGAGATAATTGTGTAATTTTGCAGCATGAACAATATTGACTGGAAAAAAGCATTGGTCTTCTTGATAGTTATCGGAGGACTCGTATATATCACAAAGGGGTTGCTGGGAATGACGACTACTAACTCGTTCCTGACAACGCTAGGTATCTTATTGATTCTTTTCGTGGGTGATAACTTCGCCCAGAAGATAGACGAAGAACGCAAGCGTCGAAAGCTCAACAAGGAGAACGAGAATCTGTAAGTTAACACTTAACATTGTTATCAAGTGGACAAGCTAATAGAACTTTATAAGCAATGGACGGGCGAGGAGCCTCTCGATGTGGTGAAACTGCCAGGACAGGGGAGCAACCGTCAGTATTATCGTATCATCAAGCAAGATGGAGATACGGTGATTGGTGTGGTGGGCACAAGCCGAGACGAAGACCATGCCTTCGTGTATCTTGCCAATCATTTCAACCTCAGACAGTTGCCTGTGCCCCAGGTGCTGGCGGTGAGCGATGACCAGTTGTGTTATATCCAGACCGATCTTGGGAGCGTTTCTCTCTTCGATGCCATCAGGGGAGGACGCGAAGCCGGAGGCAGATACAATCAGAAGGAGAAGGAACTCTTGGTGAAGACCATCCGAGAGCTACCCAACATACAGATACGTGGGGCCAGAGGATTGGACTGGGAGAATTGTTATCCTCAGCCAGAGTTTGACGTGGACAGCGTGCTCTTCGACCTCAACTACTTCAAGTACTGTTTTTTGAAGCCTACCGACCTCGACTTCCATGAGCTCAAGCTCGAAGCCAACTTCCGCCTCTTCGCCAAGGACTTGACGAGCGAGCCGATGGACTGTTTCCTGTATCGTGACTTCCAGGCGCGCAACGTCATGCTCGACAAAGACGGCAATCCATACTTTATCGATTTCCAAGGCGGACGCAAGGGACCGTTCTATTATGACCTCGCCTCCTTCCTCTGGCAGGCATCGGCTAAGTATTCGTTCAAGCTCCGCAGAGAGTTGGTGTGGGAGTACTATCAGTCGCTCAAGAACTATACCGAGGTGCCATCGGTTCGCCATTTTGTGAACCGCCTGAGCCTCTTCGTGCTCTTCCGTACCCTGCAGGTACTGGGCGCATACGGCTTCCGAGGCTACTTCGAGCGTAAGAAACACTTCCTAGAAAGCATTCCGCCAGCCATCCAGAATCTGCGCGACCTCCTGAAGATGGGCGAGAAGGTGTTCCCTTACCCATATATGATGGACATGCTGAGAAGACTGACTGAGCTGCCACAGTTTAAGCGCATCGAGGCGATGGCTGTGAGCCGTGCCGATGGCTATAAGGTGGCGGACAACAATATCTATCGTGCGCATCCGCAGGATGGACCAGCCACTTTCTCCAAGTATGACGGAAAGGGACCATTGGTGGTGCGTGTGTATAGCTTCTCCTTCAAGAAGGGCATCCCAGAGGATCCATCGGGCAACGGCGGAGGCTATGTGTTCGACTGCCGAAGCACCCATAACCCAGGCAGATACGAGCCGTACAAGAAGTTGACTGGCTTGGACGAACCAGTGATCCGATTCCTGGAGGACGATGGCGAGATACTCACCTTCCAGGAGAGCGTCTACAAGTTAGCCGACCATCACGTGAACCGCTATATCCAGCGAGGCTTTACTTCTCTGATGTTCTGCTTCGGATGCACAGGCGGTCAGCATCGCAGTGTGTATTCAGCCCAGCACTTGGCGGAGCACATCCACGAGAAGTTTGGTGTGGAAGTACAGATTTGCCATAGGGAGCAAAAGATAGAGCAGGTTTTGCCAGCAAAAGGATAATATTAGGCGTGCAAATTTGGCTATCTCATAAAAAGTTAGTAAATTTGCACGCACATTAAAATATAGCAATGATGCAAGCAATGATATTCGCAGCAGGTTTGGGCACTCGCCTGAAGCCTCTTACCGACCGCATTCCCAAGGCGTTGGTGAGGGTAGGGGGAGAACCTTTGCTCAAACGTGTCATCTTTCAGTTGAAGGATGCAGGTTTCACTCGCATTGTAGTGAACGTTCACCATTTTTCCCATCAAATCATCGATTACCTCCACGACAACGATAACTTTGGCTTGGACATCCGCATCAGCGACGAGACCGACAAGCTGCTCGAAACTGGTGGAGGCATCAAGAAAGCCTATCCTCTCTTCGACCCATCCGAACCCATCCTCATCCATAATGTCGATATTCTGAGCAATGTAGATTTAAGGAAATTCTACCAGTTGGAAACGAAAGACTTGCAAAATGAGAATTTTGCCCAATCGACCCAACAAGCCGACGTTTCACAGGGTGAAGCCGTCGCCCAGCCACCTTTAGCCGCTCGTCTCTTGGTGAGCGAGCGCAAGACCAAGCGTTACCTCCTCTTCGACAACACGATGCGACTGGTGGGTTGGACGAACATCGAGACTGGCGAAGTGAAAAGTCCTTACAAAGACCTCGACCCCAAGAAATATAAGATGTATGCCTTCTCTGGCATTCACATGGTAGCCCCATCGCTCTTCCCCTTGATGGACGATGAGCCCGACAAGTTCCCTATCATGGACTTCTACCTGAAGCATTGCGACAAGGTTCGCATCGAGGGATATGTGAAGAACGACCTCAAGCTGATGGATGTCGGCAAGCAAGAGACCTTGCGAGAAGCGGAGGAGTTTCTAAGGGAGCTTTGAAAGTGAAGAGTGAAGAATTCAATAGCAAATTTGTAAATTATAAATTAGATAACATGCAACAGAAGATTATTATTTTGGATTTCGGTTCACAGACGACCCAGTTGATTGGCCGTCGTGTACGTGAGCTCGATACCTTCTGCGAGATTATGCCTTACAACAAGTTTCCGAAGGACGACCCAACGGTGATTGGCGTCATCCTGAGCGGTAGTCCTTACTCCGTTCACGACCCGGAAGCTTTCAAGGTAGATTTGAGCCAGTTCATAGGCCGCATTCCTGTGCTCGGCATCTGCTACGGTGCCCAGTACCTCTCTTATGCCCAGGGTGGCAAGGTGGAGGCAGCTGACAGTCGTGAGTACGGTCGTGCCAACTTGGAGCAGTTCGACAAGGAGAATCCTTTGTTCAAGGGCTT
>CAVKXW010000104.1:0-11278 GCA_963660215.1 Bacteroidaceae bacterium
ATAACTTCTATCTCTTGATTCACGACCCGATGGCGAAACGGAAAATGCCTGTTTGTGTCATCGAGGGGGATGAGACGCAATACTATTGGCTGGTAGAGAAACTGGCTGATAAGAGCATCTACGTGATGACGGATGAAGAGGTGTTCTACCACGTGACACCTGATGGGAAGAAAAGAAGGGTGCAAAAAGTGAAGCGTGAAGAACGAAGCGGGAAGAATCAAGGTTCATCTGGCGAAGTGAAAGGTAATTTGAATGCCGTTGCCTCTCGAAGGGTGGAGCCTGTGAAGATGGGCAAAAAATGGGGCATGAAGGTGGATGGCAAACTCTTTGTTGCTCCTATCTACCGAAACATCACGCCTCTTAGTGACGAGTTCTTCGCCATCGAGAAGCTTCCTGGACTTTGGGGTATCATGAACTTGGCTGGCAAGGTGGTGGTGGAACCACAATATGCTAAGGTGGAAATAGATGATGCTGCCCATGTCGCTGTCTTGCACAAGGTGAATGGTCAGCAGGAGATGAAAAGTCTCGAATAAAACGGTCTGTAAGAAAACTGAAAACGCTGGAATGGCAACATGTTGTTGTCGTTCCAGCGTTTTTTTGTTTTCTTACCTTTCTTTCTTTTCCTTTTTCTCTTCGTGCTCGGAAGGCTTCCCCCATCTGCTCGGAAACTCGTAGTCGGATTCGGTTACCTCGAAGTCTATCTTCGGAACTTTCAAGTCTTCTGGCTTGTAAGGAACAGGATTTTCCAACATCTCCACCTTGACCGTAGCTACGCCTTGTGCCAGCATTCCGATTTCCTTGGCTGCTGCCCATGAGAGGTCGATGATGCGCCCCCTGCCAAAAGGTCCACGGTCGATGACTTTCACGATGACACTCTTGCCATTGCTCAGGTTGGTTACCTTGAGATGCGTGCCGAAAGGATAGAAGCGATGGGCACAGGTGAGGCTGTCGTGGTGGATGCGTTGACCGCTTGCCGAACGTGCTCCTGTGGCACGTTTGGAGTAAAAGGAAGCCTTGCCATGCTGATGCTTTTGGGCGCAGCATGGGGCGAGGCAGATAGATGCCAATATTGCGGTGATGAAAGACCTTATTTCCATACTTTACTATCTTTAACGGCGCAAATATATAAAAAAATGTTGAAAGTTGCAAGTAAATAGCAGAAAATCAGTATATTTGCATAAGAAAAGCTGTAATGATATGGAAAATATAATACCTCAGGAGTGGAATAAGTTCTACTTGAAAGACGTATCGTTTGTCAATCTGATGATGCGCCGTATCTATAATGTGCTGATTGTGGCAAACCCTTATGATGCGTTCATGTTGGAGGACGATGGACGCATCGAGGAGAAGATATATAATGAGTATATGGAGCTGGGACTGCGATACCCACCAACCTTCACCCAGGTGTCTACCACGGAGGAGGCTGCCGAGGTGTTGCGCTCCACCGTCATCGACCTTGTGATCTGTATGCCGGGCAATGCCGATAACGATGCCTTTGATGTGGCTCGTGACATCAAGGGGAAGTTCCCGAACATCCATTGCGTGGTGCTGACTCCTTTCTCGCATGGCATCACCAAACGTATGGAGAACGAGGACTTGAGTATCTTTGATTATGTGTTCTGTTGGTTGGGCAACACCAACCTAATCCTCTCCATCATCAAGTTGATAGAGGATAAGATGAACCTGGAGCACGACATTCAGGAGGCAGGCGTGCAGATGATACTTTTGGTGGAAGATTCCATCCGATTCTATAGTTCGATACTGCCAAACCTCTATAATTATATCTTGGAGCAGAGCAAGAATTTTTCGAAGGAAGCTTTGAACCGCCATGCCGCCACGATGCGTATGCGTGGTCGCCCAAAGGTGGTGCTGGCTCGTACCTACGAGGAGGCACTGAAGCTCTATGAGAAATATTCGGATAATACGTTGGGAGTAATCAGCGATGCTAGATTCCCGTTATCGGATGAAGCAACGGCAGATAAAGAGCATTTGGGTAAGGGAAAGACTGATACCTTCGGCAGAGAAAAGTGTGCCGATGCAGGTTTGCGCCTCTTCCGTTATATCCGCCAGAACGACCCTTTCGTGCCATTGATTCTAGAGAGCTCCGAGAGCGAGAACCGTGCCAAGGCTGAGGCAGAGGGCTTCCGTTTCGTCGATAAGAACTCAAAGAAGATGAGTGTGGATCTTCGACAGTTGATGGAGGAGCATATGGGCTTTGGCGACTTCATCTTCCGAGACCCGAAGACCCACGAGGAGATTATGCGTATTCGCAGTTTGAAGGAGTTGCAGGACAACATCTTCAACATCCCGAACGACTCGATGCTCTATCACATCAGTCGCAACCACATGAGCCGCTGGCTTTGTGCCCGTGCCATCTTCCCAGTGTCTGCGTTCCTAAAGAATGTGACTTGGGAACGATTGCAGGATGTGGATGCGCATCGCCAAATCATCTTCGATGCCATCGTGCAGTATCGCCATATGAAGAACCTGGGTGTTGTGGCTGTCTTTGATCGCATGAAGTTCGATAAGTATGCCCATTTCGCCCGTATCGGCGAGGGCTCCTTGGGCGGAAAGGGTAGAGGCTTGGCTTTCCTCGACAATGTCATCAAGCGTCATCCTGAGTTCAATCAGTATGAGAATGCCACGGTGCAGATTCCGAAGACCGTGGTGCTCTGTACCGACATCTTCGATGCTTTCATGCAGGACAACAACCTGTATCCGATAGCCTTGAGCGATGCGAGCGACGACGAGATATTGAAGCACTTCCTGCGTGCCCAGTTGCCCGATTCGTTGATTGCCGACTTCTTCACCTTCTTCGAGGCGACGAAGAGTCCTATCGCCATCCGTTCCAGCTCGCTCTTGGAGGATGCCCACTATCAGCCTTTCGCAGGCATCTATTCCACCTATATGATACCTTATCTGGAGGACAAGTATCAGATGCTCCAGATGTTGGCTTGTGCCATCAAGGGTGTCTATGCCTCGGTGTTCTATCGCGACTCCAAGGCTTACATGACAGCCACGAGCAATGTCATCGACCAAGAGAAGATGGCGGTTATCCTGCAACAGGTGGTGGGCAAGACCTATGGCGACCATTTCTATCCTAACATGAGTGGCGTGCTCCGTTCGCTCAACTATTATCCGATAGGCGACGAGACGGCGGAGGAGGGTATCGCCAGCCTCGCTCTCGGACTGGGCAAGTATATCGTGGATGGCGGTCAGACCTTGCGTGTTTGTCCTTATCATCCTAACCAAGTGCTCCAAACCTCCGAGGTGGACAAGGCTCTGAGCGAGACGCAGACCCAGTTCTATGCCCTCGACATGAAGCATGTGGGCGAGGACTTCAAGGTGGACGATGGCTTCAACATCCTCAAGATGAAAGTGAAGGATGCCGTCTGCGACGGTTCGCTCAACTATATCGCCTCCACCTTCGATTCATACGACCAGGTGCTGTATGACGGCGTGTATGAGAACGGACGCAAGGTGATTACCTTTGCCAGTGTGTTGCAGCATGATGTCATCCCATTGCCAGAGATACTCCAGATGTCGATGAAGTTTGGGGCAGGAGCGATGCGTCGCCCTGTGGAAATCGAGTTCGCTTGCAACATCAATGCCGACAAGACTTGCGAGTTTTATCTCCTCCAGATTCGTCCGATAGTGGATGCCAAGGAGATGCTCGACGAGGATGTGAAGGCGATACCAGATGCCGACTGCTTGCTCCGTTCGCATAACTCGTTGGGTCATGGCATCAGCGAGGATGTGGTGGATGTGGTCTACGTGAAATACGACGACAACTTCTCGGCGATGAACAACTATTATGTGGCAGACGACATCGAGCGCATCAACCGCCAGTTCCTAGCCGAAGGCAAAAACTATGTGCTGATAGGTCCAGGCAGATGGGGCTCCAGCGACCATTACCTCGGCGTGCCAGTGAAGTGGCCTCACATCAGTGCCGTTAGAGTCATCGTGGAAGTGGCGTTGAAGAACTACAACATCGACCCAAGCCAGGGCACCCACTTCTTCCAAAACCTCACCTCCTTTGGTGTAGGATACTTTACGGTGGATACGAATACAGAGAATGGAGGCTTCGTGAACAAGGAAATCCTTGACGCGATGCCAGCGGTGGAGGAAACAAAGTACGTGCGCCACGTCCGCTTTACACATCCGATGAGGATTCTCATGGATGGAAAGAAGCAAGAGGGAGCGGTATTGATGCCGAAAGAATTAAAGTAATAATATATGAATCAGAATATTTTAGAGAGTTATCAACAGCATGTGGATAACTATACAGCAGAGATTGCAGCCCTCAAGCGCAAGAGCAATGGGTTTATCACGGGTGAGTTGGTGTCCTTTGGTGCCATCCTTGCTTTCGTGGTTTGTTATTTCGCCCTGGATGGAGATACGAGGCATTATCTGTTGGGGGCGGTCTTGTCCCTGATAGCTTACTTCTCCATTCGCCATTTCGATGATAAGAACAAGGAGAAGGTGGGGCTTCTCTCTGCGCTCTTGAAAGTTTATCAAGATGAGCTGAAGGCGATGGAGGGCGACTTCACGCCTTTCGAGACAGGTGAGCAATACCAGAATCCACAACATCCTTATAGTTTCGACCTCGATGTCTTCGGACGAGACTCCCTCTTCAATCGTATCTGTCGCACGATTACTTCGGGCGGCTCGGATGTCTTGGCAGAGAATCTTTCTCGTGAGACTCCGTTGGAGAAGGAGGAGCTGGCGAGGAGAACAGCCCTTCAGAAGGAATTGGCAGGAGGTTATATTGTGGCGAAGGTAGATAACTTGGCGATGCCAAAGGATAAGATGCCGTATCTTTTTGATGATGCGGCAAACTGGCGAATGGAGTTCTTGGCTCTTGGAGAGAAAAACAAGAACGAAGTGCTTGATGGCCCTGTTAGACCTGTCAGCTATTCCAAGCTAAACAATCTCCATGTGGATATGGCTGCTGCGCCTACTCGCCGTGTGATTGGCTATCAGAAGATAGACTCTGCGGCGGTGGCTGATGCAATGGCGAAGGTTTCTGCGCTGGATGTTCCTGCGTGGTTTGGGGCGAAGCTGTCGCTCGTTCTTGGTTGGCTATTAATAATAGGTGTATGCGGTTCGGTGCTGCTCTCTATCTGCAATGTCATTTCAGTGAATGTCCCTCTTTGGTGGGTGATGGTGCAATATATGGCGGTCTTCTTCGTATGCAAGAGAACTTTGGACAAGATCGACAGCAACGGCGGAAAGCTTCGTAAGCAGCTCATCGCCTATTCACAGATACTCCAACTCATCGCTCGCCGCAACTTCCATAGCGAGCTTGGAAAGCAGATGCAAGCAGACCTAGCCGAGGCTTTGCCATCCTTCGCTCAGCTCGAAAAGATTCTCAAGGGCTATGACCGTCGTGGCAACTTCCTCGGTCTCTTCTTCACCGATGCCTTCATGCTGAGCGACTTCTTCCTCGTTCGCAGCTTCCTCAAATGGAAGAACACCTATATGGTGAAGATGGAGGAATGGATGGGCATCGTGAGCGAGATGGATGCTGCCGTTAGCATGGCGGATTATCGCTACAACCATCCTGAGGCAACGGATGCAGCGTTTGTGGATGGCGGTCTTGTCGTCTTCGAGGCCCGAAACCTCTATCATCCTTTCCTCGGTGCAAAGGCGGTGAAGAATGATTTCACTATCAAGGACGGCAACTACTATATTGTGACAGGAGCGAATATGGCTGGCAAGAGTACTTTCCTGCGTTCGCTTGGCGTAAACTATATCTTGGCGATGGCTGGAATGCCAGTCTTTGCCGATTCATTGAAGCTCTCTCGTTTCCGCCTCTTCTCCAGTATGCGAACGAGCGATGACCTCACCCACGGCATCTCTTACTTCAATGCCGAGCTGATAAGGTTGGAGCAACTGATGCAGTTCTGCAAAGGGGCGTCCCTCCGAACCCTCATTATCCTCGATGAAATCTTGAAGGGAACCAACTCGGTGGATAAACTCAATGGCTCGCGCCTCTTCCTGGAGGCCATCTCCCAGTTGCCTGTGAGCGGTGTCATCGCCACCCACGACCTCGAACTCTCCAAGATGGAGCAGGAGCATGGCGACGGTGCGGCGGATTCCGACAAGATGAAGCATCGCTTCCACAACTATTGCTTCGAGATAGACTTGGGCACCGACGTCACCTATACCTATAAGATACAGCGAGGTGTGGCGAAGAACCAAAACGCTACCTTCTTGCTCAATCACTTGATAGAGAGAAATCTCGGCCAGAGCGAAGGATAATTGTCTCTACGCTTAGTAGAAATCTCCGTTGCACGTCGTGGAACGTACATCCCACGCCGTGCAACGTGCATCCCACGTCGTGCAACGCACGTTTCACGACGTGCAACGGAGATTTCTCTTATGCCTTTTTATTATTTCCCTTAGCCCTAATGATAAATTCCCTTGTGCTTGCCAACAATTTCCTTTATATTTTTTGGCACTTTCAAATAAAAGTTATATCTTTGCAGAAGATAATTAAAATCATACAATATGAAACGTTTCTACCTATTCAGCCTATTGGTGGCGCTGATGCTGCTGGTAATGCCGGCATCAGCCCAAGAATATCGCAACCCTATCATCCCAGGGTATCACCCAGACCCATCGGTCTGTAGGGTGGGAGATACCTATTATCTCGTCAACTCGTCGTTCCAGTATTTCCCTGGCGTGCCTATCTTCCAAAGCAAGGACTTGGTGCACTGGCAGCAGATTGGCAATGTGCTCGATCGTGAGAGTCAGCTCCCGTTGAAGGGCGCCAGCTCATGGCTCGGCATCTATGCCCCTACCATCCGCTACCACGAGGGTACCTATTATATGATAACCACCAATGTGGGCAACGGCGGCAACTTCATGGTGACAGCCCAAGACCCTCGTGGTCCTTGGAGCGAACCTATCTGGCTAAAGCAGCAGGGCATCGACCCTTCGCTCTACTTCGAGAACGGAAAGTGCTACATGGTCAGCAACCCTGGCGATGCCATCTGGCTTTGCGAAATCAACCCGAAGACAGGCGAGCAACTCACAGAAAGTAAGAAGCTCTGGCAGGGTGACGGCGGTCGCTATCCCGAGGGACCACATATCTATAAGAAGGACGGCTACTATTACCTCCTCATCTCTGAGGGCGGCACCGAGTTGGCGCATCGCCTCACCATCGCCCGAAGCAAGAAGATAGAGGGCCCATACGAGAGCAATCCTAACAATCCAATCCTCACCAACTGCAGTCGCCTCGGACAGGGAATGCAGATTCAGGGCACAGGTCACGGCGACTTCGTGCAGGCTACGGATGGAAGCTGGTGGATGGTGTTCCTCGCTTATCGCAATTATGGTGGTTCCTATCATCACCTAGGTCGTGAAACCTATCTCGCCCCTGTGGAATGGAAAAAGGGGCAGTGGCCAGTGGTGAACGGTGGGCAGCCTATCGACACCTTGGTCAAGGCGAACACCTTGCCTGCCGTGCCGATGGAGAAGCATCTGGATGCTGACAAAGCTTTTGCTCCTACCACAGGCAAGCATGAGTGGGTGTATATACAGGAACCTATCGCTGGCAATTATGCCACCTTCTCCATGCTCGATGAGACCGTAAAACGCCTGTATCCACATGGAACCTTGACCGAGAATAATCATCCTACATTCCTAGGACGCCGTCAAGAGAGTGCCAACATGACCTTGGAAACATCTGTAAAAACAGAAGGCGATGTTGAGGCTGGACTTACAGTCTATCAAATCAATGACGGTCATTTGGACTTCTTTGTATCTAAGCAAGAGATAGCCCTGCGCTGCAAGCTGAAGAGCATCGATTATATCGTAAAGAGTGTGCCTTGCGCCCCAGGCGAGGCGGTAAAGCTGCGTGTCCGCAGTGATGGAACGATGTATTACTTTGACTATTCGCTTGATGGTAATGCCTTCCATGAGTTGGCATCTGTTAATTGTAGCCTGATGAGTACCGAGGTGGCAGGTGGATTTACGGGCATTACCCTGGGCATGTACGCCGAAGGAAAAGAGAAAAGTGGTTATGCGGATTTCTCCTATTTCCGCTATGTAGAGAAATAAGAATGATTTACAAACCTATTAAATATAACGAATTATGAAAAAGTATTTAGCAGAGCTAGTGGGCACGATGGTGCTCGTGTTGATGGGCTGCGGTGCAGCCGTTAGTTTGGGCTGCGACAATGGCGCGCCTGCAACAGTAGTGGGAACGGCGATGGCCTTCGGTCTTGCCGTGGTGGCGATGGCTTATACCATCGGTGGTATCTCTGGATGCCATATCAATCCTGCCATCACCCTCGGTGTCTACCTGAGTGGCAGAATGAGTGGCAAGGATGCCATCAACTATGTCGTTTACCAGTGCATCGGCGGTGTAATCGGTGCGGCTATCCTCTATCTCCTCACCACCTCTGCTGGACTTATGGGCACAGGAGCCAACGACCTTCAGGCTAATGGAGTGACCACAATTTCTACCTTGGGGGGCTTGCTAGCCGAGGTGTTCTTCACCTTCGTCTTCGTGCTCGTGGTGCTGGGTGCCACTGCCAAGACCAATGGCGCCACCAACAACTTCGCTGGCTTGGCCATCGGTCTCGCCCTCGTGTTGGTTCACTTGTGCTGCATCCGCTATACTGGCACATCCGTCAACCCAGCTCGCAGCATCGGCCCAGCCCTCTTCCAGGGCGGCACAGCCTTGACCAACCTCTGGATCTTTATTGTCGGTCCATTGGTAGGAGGTGCATTGGCTGCAGGTGTCTGGAAAGTATTGGATACAGAAAAGAAATAATACATGCAGACAGAACAAAAGAAAATAACAGACAAGAAGTATCTTGTACCTTTTATATTAATCACGTCGCTCTTCTTCTTGTGGGGCTTCGCTCGTGCCATTCTGGATGTGCTCAACAAGCACTTCCAGAATGCTTTGCATATCAGTATCACCCATTCCGCCTTGATTCAGGTTACCACCTATCTTGGTTACTTCCTGATGGCGATACCGGCAGGTTTCTTCATCAATCGCTATGGCTATCGTCGAGGCGTGGTCTTCGGCCTGTTGCTCTTCGGGCTCGGTTCGCTGCTCTTCATCCCTGGGGCAGCGGCAGGTAGCTTCTATGCCTTCCTCGGCTGCCTTTTTATCATAGGTTGCGGACTGGTGTTTCTGGAGACGGCGGCCAATCCTTACGTTACGGAGCTGGGAGCCAAGGAGACGGCGACGAGCCGATTGAACCTCTCGCAGTCGTTCAACGGACTGGGTGGCATCTTTGCCACCTTGTGCATCGGTCAGTTCCTCTTCAACAATACGCAAGAGGGAGGCAATGTCGTGGTGCCTTATACCATCCTAGGTATCTTGGTGCTCGCCATAGCTCTGGTGTTCTCTAAGGTAGAACTGCCTGAGATACAGCATGTGGCAACGGAGGAGGATGAGGCCCAGGGTAGCAATATCGGCAAGCTCTTTGCCCATCACAGGATGTTCGTCTTCGGGCTTTTCGCCTTGCTATGCTACGAGATAGCGGAAATCTCCATCAATTCCTACTTTATCAACTTCGTGACCGGTATGCACTGGATGAGCGACCGCACGGCTTCCGTCGTGCTCACATGTGCCCTTGCCTTCTTCATGGTGGGCAGGTTCCTGGGCAGTTGGGTGATGCGCCACGTCAAGGCTACCACGATGCTCTTGATATGTGCCGTGGGAAGCGTGGTGTGCATTGCACTGGTGCTCTGCGACTTGGGCATAGTTTCTCTCATCGCCTTGGTGGGCAACTACCTCTTCGAGGCAATCATGTTCCCTACCATCTTCGCCATCGCCCTCACGGGATTGGGCAATCTTACCAAGAGTGCATCCTCCCTGTTGATGATGACTCCTATCGGTGGGTGCGGCTTCCTCTTGATGGGTATGATAGCCGATGCCACACACGTCACCTTGCCGTTTGTCGTACCGTTCTTGGGCTTCCTCGTGGTGCTGGCGTACGCTGCAAGAGAGTACAAAATTGCAAAGTGCAATTAGCAAATCGTAAGTACGTAGTGGCTCAGAGTGCGAATATTAACTTTTTTAACGCAAAAGTAACATGAAAAAGTAAGTTTACATTTTGCGGTATCAAAAGAAAAGGGTAAATTTGCACTCGGTTAAAAGGTAAGGGCTTCGCCAGATGCCACACCTTATTATAATAAAGAAGAATGTTTCATTAAAACAATAAATTTTTAAACTATTATGGCAGTAGATTACAAGAAAATCGGTCTTGTGAACACTAAGGAAATGTTCGCAAGAGCTATCAAGGGCGGTTGGGCCGTTCCTGCTTTCAACTTCAACAACTTGGAGCAGATGCAAGCTATCATCCAGGCTTCTGCTAACTTGAAGTCACCAGTTATCCTTCAGGTTTCTAAGGGTGCTCGTAAGTATGCTAACCCTACATTGCTTCGTTACTTGGCAGAGGGTGCTGTAGAGTACGCTAAGGAGTTGGGTTGCAACCACCCAGAGATCGTGCTTCACCTCGATCACGGTGATAGCTTCGAGACATGTAAGAGCTGTGTAGACTTCGGTTTCTCTTCTGTAATGATCGACGGTTCTGCTCTTCCTTACGAGGAGAACATCGCCTTGACCAAGAAGGTAGTAGACTACGCTCATCAGTTCGACGTAACTGTAGAGGGTGAGCTCGGTGTCCTCGCTGGTGTTGAGGACGACGTAGTAGCTGAGGAGTCTCACTATACAAAGCCTGAGGAGGTAGTAGACTTCGCTACTCGCACAGGTGTTGATTCATTGGCAATCTCTATCGGTACTTCTCACGGTGCTTACAAGTTCAAGCCAGAGCAGTGCACACGTGACCCTAAGACAGGTCACCTCGTTCCTCCTCCATTGGCATTCGACGTATTGGCAGCAGTAGAGGAGCAGCTTCCTGGTTTCCCTATCGTACTTCACGGTTCTTCTTCAGTTCCACAGGAGTATGTTGACATCATCAACCAGTATGGTGGCAAGTTGCCAGATGCAGTAGGTATCCCAGAGGAGCAGCTTACAAAGGCTTCTGAGAGCGCAGTTTGCAAGATTAACATCGACTCTGACTCTCGTCTTGCCTTCACAGCAGGTGTTCGTGAGACATTGGCTCTCCACCCAGAGTACTTCGACCCACGTCAGTACTGCGGTAAGGCTCGTGAGTACATGGTTGACCTCTATAGCCACAAGATCAAGGATGTTCTTCATTCTGATAACAAGTTGGCTAACCTCGACTAATCTTCGAGCAGTTACAACACAAAATATAAGCGGAAGTCCTTTCGAGGGCTTCCGCTTTTT
>CAVKXW010000105.1:0-11255 GCA_963660215.1 Bacteroidaceae bacterium
GAATAGAGATGTAGTATATAATCCTACTGATTTTTTGTTGAAAGATGTAGATTTAGCGGTATCAAGACCTATTTCCGTATCAAAACTAACTTTAATGGTTAACAACATTTGTTCTACAAATTGTTATTATTGTTATGCAGATAAACGAAAAATAGTAGAAAACAAGATTCCACTTGAACGTTATAAACAGATTATTGAAGAAGCAAAAACAAATGGTGTTGTTGCAATTGATGTAATTGGAGGCGAATTCTTTTTGTATCCTCATTGGAAACAACTATATAGTTTCTTAATAGAGAATAATTATTATCCTTTATTAAGTACTAAAACATGCTTAAAAGAGTCTGATATCCAATTTCTTTCAGACAACAAATGCACGCAATTACAATTTTCGCTTGACTCTCTAATTTCTGAAACATTAAATCAGATGTTAGGAGTAAATGACAGGTATGTTGAAAATGTAAAGCATACTCTAAAACTTTTAGACAAATATGGTATAAAAGTTGCGATACATTCGATTTTAACGCAAAAAAATTCTACAGAAGAAGATTTTAAGTCAATATTTGACTTTATAAAAAATCTTTCAAATATTCTTTATTGGAAGCCAGATGCAGGCGCAGAGTCTATTTATGTGAAAAGCGCAATTCATGGCACAATTGCGCCCACAAAAAAGGCGCAAGAAACTATATCTGTATTATGTAACAAATTACAGAGCAAAGTTAGTTTTCCAATTTTAACTTCTGGGTTTGATGAAAAAGAAAAGCATCCTTCTAAAACTTGGGCAAAATTTAATGAAAGAAGTATTTGCGCTGGCAATTATCTTCAATTATTTATACTGCCAGATGGCAATGTTACCATTTGTGAAGAATTATACTGGCATCCAAAATTTATTGTTGGTAATATTTTAGAACAGTCACTTAATGAAATATGGAATTCAAAAGCAGCTTTGAATCTTTATTATCTAAAGCAATCTGACATTTCCGGAAACAGTCCATGTAAGACCTGTGAAGATTACGAAATATGTAGAATTCCGAAACAAGTCTGTTATAGGGATATTGTGAGAAAATATGGTGAAAAACATTGGGATTATCCAGATGTTAATTGTCCAAAGTGCCTATGAAAAAGTATTTGTATATTCTTTGTTTTTGCCTTGTGCAAAGCGCGCAAATGGGCTTTGCACAAGGTAAGCATGCCTCAATGCAAGACACCATAAAACTTTCCGATGTAACCGTCATGGCTGAAAGACCTTTGGTTCAGCATAAAGCCGACAGGATGATTGTTAGTGTAGAGCATAATAAATTACTGAAGTCACGTTCTCTTTCTAGTATTTTGAGCTTGATTCCTGATGTCGATTATGATGGCGAGGGAGGCATCAGTGTCATGGGAAATGGCGTCAAAATATATGAAAACGGAAAAGTGGTGAACCTGAGTGGCGTTCAACTGAAAAGATACTTGTCTTCTTTGCATGGAAATGATATCAAGAGTTTGGAAATCTTACCTCGAGCAACAGCTGAGTATGATGCAGAAGGTGGTACTGCTATTTTTGTTGTCAATCGGCAGAAAAAGCATGAATATGGATTTTCCGGTTATGTGGGCAGCGATTATGAGCGGAAAAGCAGAAATTCGTACTCTGAATTTACAGGATTGACGTATTCATGGGGGAAGCTTGCTCTTTATGCCAATATGGCTTTTGGACAGTCAGAAAGTAAAAGTATAACCTACGAAAAAGACTATGGACGAGACCTAACTGTTGACAGCAAGTCGGCAAGCACTGATAAAGGACATTACTATATGCCAAAGTTTGGCCTTGACTTCAATATCTCTCACAAGCAATATTTGGGTGCCGAGTGGTCAGGTAGCTACTCAAAAGACTATTCCAACGCTTGTTGGTTAAATTCTACGATTACGGAAAAGAGCAATTATCCAACAAATATAAAGACCTTTGCCCCATACTCATTAAAGGACAACGCAAACAACGTTACCTTAAACTATGAATGGATAGTAGACTCATTGGGTAGCAAGTTGAACGTTATAGCTGATTATGCAGGAAAAAGAGAGCATGATTTATATGAATATGAGAACCTATATACTTTAGGCATTGGCTCAGACAGCATCATTTCTAAGTCGCAACCCTCTTTAGAGAGTATGGATATTTATAGCGCACAGGCAGATTTCACCAAGTCTTTTAAACTTCATCAGTTTTCCCTTGGTGCCAAATATGTCTATGCTGACATCGGTTACAATAGTAGATTGAATCTTGGAAACACGACCTTGGCAGGAGTATTGTCTGAAGATATAGACCAAAGAGACGATTTCAAATATTTTGAAAAACGATTAGCTGTATATGGAATGTATAGGTATACATCACAGCCATGGGAAGTTCAAGTGGGATTGCGTAATGAATACACCGAATGGGAAACAAGGCAACGAGTGAAGAACCAATTGTATACCAAAAGAAATGATAACATCCTCTTCCCTTCTTTCTTTGTGAGCAGAGAAATGGGAGAAGGTAATTCCTTATCGCTGAGTTATACGCAATCAATTAATCGTCCGTTATATCAAATGGTGAATCCGTTCGTTTTTCATCTGTCAGAGACCACTTACAAAGAAGGTAATCCTGATTTAAAAGGCCAGTTGTTATACAACGCAGGCTTACAATTCGTACTGAAATCTAAATATATATTCTCTTTGTCTGCTCTCTTCATCGACAGGAAAATCAATGAGATATACGAGCAGATTGGAGAGGATCAGACTCGCTACATGCTGAAGAACAACGGCACCACGAAGAGGTTGACGCTTTACATGGGCATACCTTTTACATGGGGAATTTGGAACTGTAGAAACAATGTAGAGTTAAATCAGAGTTTGTATCAGAATAGTGCCAATTGTGTCAACGACTTTGGCGTAGTTCTGTCCAGTTATAATCGTATCAGGTTGTCAAAACAACTTACGGCGATGTCAAACATACGTTATGTCAGACATTACAAGCAACTCTTCCTTATCCAGAAGACAGATTACATCGGTGTAGATGTTGAGGGCGATTACAATTGCTTTAAGGACAGGTTGAATATCAATTTTGGCATGAAAGACTTGCTGAACTCTAGGGGAAAGAGCAAGCAAATATTTAGAAATGAAGATTTTGAACACCATTCAGAATTTGATTTTCTTTCACGAAAGTTTTTTGTCAGCGTAACGTTCAATTTCTCAGCAGGAGCAAAGCGCACTAATCGACATGATAAGGAATTCTCTAATGAAGAGGACAAAGAAAGAATGTAATGATTTTTCAAATTCGTTATCATAAGGTCATTTCCTAAAGTAAAGTTTGAATATTTACAGCATATCCTACATGTCAGACTGAAATTTAATTCAAAAAGTTCCAATTTCCGTAAATTTCTCCTTGCAAGTTATGGGATATTTAGAAAATTGTCGTATCTTTGCCCCCGAATTAAGACGTTCTTTGCATATTGCAAAATACAGAAACGAGCAGCAGTTCGCTCGTTTCCATATTGTTACCTATGTTATATAGGCAAACGCCCAACTTCTTGATATTCAATCAAAGTCCAAATTAGAGCGAGTTTGATATTTTAACACATTCATAAACCACTTATGACACACCTTCATTAGTTTTCAAAAAGTTGAATGTTCCCTAAGAATAAATGAGTTTTTTCTTGCTCTTATTGGAAAAAAGTTGTAAATTTGCAACCGAAATGCTGGAAAAAAGTTGCAAATAAATGGCTGTTTGCCTGGAAAAAAGTTGTAATTATAGATCTTAAATGCTAGAAAAAAGTTGCAAGAGTATGCTTAAAAGGAAGATAATCAACGAATTAGTGAAGTGGAAGGAAGAGACTTTGAATAAGGCTCTTCTGATAAAGGGTGCTCGACAGATTGGCAAGACCACGATAGTGCGCCAATTTGCGAAGACTCACTATAAGAATTTCATAGAGATAAACTTCGAGCAGATGCCTATGGCAAAACAAGCTTTCGAGGGGAATCTGGATGCTCGTACAATATTGATTAATTTGTCAGCAATGGGGTTTGGCCCTTTGGAGCCAGGGGAGACTTTGATTTTCTTTGATGAGATACAATCTTGTCCTAAGGCACGTACCGCCATCAAGTTTTTGGTAGAGGATGGGCAGTATGACTATATCGAGTCAGGTTCTTTACTTGGCATCAATTACAAAGATGTCTCTTCCTATCCCGTAGGGTTCGAACGTGAGTTGGATATGTATCCGCTCGACTTCGAGGAGTTTCTTTGGGCTTGCAACATCAGCGAGGATGTTATCAGTATGCTGAAGGAATGCTATCTGAAATTACAACCCGTGCCTGAATTTCTGCATGGTCAAATCATTGAGCGTTATCGCCAATACTTAATAGTGGGTGGTATGCCCGAAGTTGTTGTAACCTACTTGAACTATGAAGATTTCAATAAGACAATAGCAGTCCAAAAGGATATTTTGAGCGGTTATCGAAATGATATATCCAAATATGCTGGCAACGACAAGTTGCTGGTGAAGTCGGTGTTTGATGCTATTCCTGGGCAGTTGAGCAAGCAAGACAAGCGTTTTGTGCTTGCTTCTATAGAGAAAAACGCTTCTCGTCGCAAGTATGGTGCACCTACCCAATGGTTGGTGGATGCAGGCATGGCGTATTATTCCTTTAATGTGGGTGCTTTCGAGCTGCCTTTCCCTAGCCATGAGAACTTGAGGTTATACAAGTTGTTCTTTGTAGATTCTGGCTTGATGTGTGCTATGATGCTCAATGGAATACAGGCAAAAGTTTTGTCGGGAGATATAGACGTGAACGAAGGGGCTTTGACAGAGAATTATGTGGCGGGTGAATTTGCCAAGCATGGTATTTCTCTCAACTATTATGACAGGAAGAGCAAGCATGAGCTGGACTTTGTTTTTCCTGAGAACAACAAGATTAGTATCGTGGAAGTAAAGTCTGGTAAGGATTATAAGCAGCATGCCTCTCTCGACATGGCTCATTCGCTCTTTGCCGACCAAATCAATCGCCGTATCGTGATGAGCGGTAATAATTTGGAAGTGGAGGGGGATAATATCTACTTGCCACTTTATATGAGTATGTTCTTATAGGCAAAGTTTAACTTTATATTTAAAGTGTTAAAATGGCGTTAAAATGGCGTTTATTTCGCTACGAAAGCTGTTTTTAGGGTGTTCGTAGCGAAATAAACCCTATTTTCTTTCGCTGTTTCCGAAAATAATTTTAAATTTGCATCGACAAAAACAATAGAGGATTATGTGTGATATTATTGGTAGAAAAAAGGAAATAGCCGAGCTCCAGCGTTACTATCATAGTGGGAGGGCGGAGTTTGTTGCCGTGTATGGTCGTCGCCGTGTTGGAAAGACATTCTTGATTAATGAGGTCTTCCATGACGATATGGTGTTTCATCATACAGGTTTGTCACCTTATGACCGTCTGCGCAAGATTTCCTTGAAAGACCAATTACAGAATTTCTATTTCTCCCTTCTGCGTCATGGCATGGAGAATATCGTGCCGCCTAAGTCGTGGATGGAGGCTTTCTTCTTGCTCGAAAGGTATTTGGAAACTTGTGACAATGGTACTCGTCAAGTGGTTTTTATCGACGAGTTGCCATGGATGGATACTACACGTTCTGGCTTCTTGACAGCCCTGGAGGCTTTTTGGAATGGATGGGGGAACACTCGTCATAACTTGCTCTTGGTAGTCTGTGGCTCCGCTACCTCATGGATGCTGGATAATCTGATTAGCAATAAGGGTGGGCTCTATGGCAGATTGACTGGCGAAATCAAGTTGTCGCCGTTTACCCTCAAGGAATGTGCGGAGTTTTATCTGAGTCGAGGCATCAAAATGTCTCATTACCATGTGGCTCAGGCTTATATGGTGCTGGGCGGAATACCTTTTTATATGAATTTCTTCAACCCTTCCTATAGTTTGGCTCAGAATATAGATGCCTTGTTCTTTGCTCGTCAGGCAAAGTTGGGTGATGAGTTTGAGAGATTGTTCAATTCTGTCTTCGACCATGCGGAAGATTGTATGAAGATAGTGCGTCTTTTGGGTACTCGCCATGCTGGCTTCACTCGCAAGGAGATAGCGGAACAGACAGGATTGAATCCGAACGGTGACTTTACCAAGATGCTGAAGGCGTTGGTGGGCAGCGACTTTGTGGTGAAATATATTCCTTTTGGCGTTGGGCAGCGAGAGGAGCATTATAAGTTGATAGACTCCTTCTGTTGGTTTTGGCTTCATTTCAAGGAGAAGAAGGCTGTCAAACAGACGGATTATTGGCAACAGCATCTTACGGAGAGTGATGTTGCCTCTTGGCGTGGCATCGCTTTCGAGGAATTGTGTCTGCAACACATTTCGCAGATTAAGTATGCGCTCAACATCGGTGCAGTGTCTTCCGAGGAGTCTTCGCTCGTGGTAAAGGGGAGTGGGGATGCTGATGGTATGCAGATAGACTTGTTGATAGATAGGGCAGACGATGTGGTGAATGTTTGCGAGATGAAATTTTATAAGGCTCCTTATATTGTGACCAAGGCTTATGCCCAAGTGCTTAACGCTCGTTTGCAGGCATTGGAGGAGAAGTATCCTGCCAAGACCTTTCTGCTTACTTATATCGGAAACTCTGCTTTGGTAAGTAACGAATACGCAGAGGTGTTTGCATCGGTTGTAACGCTGGAAGACTTGTTTACGTAGATGCAATCCCTTTCCTTTTTAAGAACTTGCCATTAATGTTGTTTGAAATTCTAGTGCATAGCTTACGAGCTTTATTTGTATTTACCGAATGTTTTTGGCGAAAAATTGAATGGAACAGAAAAAATATTTATGTTATTTTGTAGCGAAATGTCTTAATCTGCGTTATATAGATAAAAACAATAGTATTTATGGAGCAGATTGAGTTCGAACATCAGGTGTCAACGCTTCGGCAAAATTTGGTTAGGTATGCTTCGCAATATCTTTCCAATGATGCCGAAGCCGAGGATGCTGTTCAAGAAGCTTTGTTGAAACTTTGGCAATTACGCCAGAGGATTAATGATGCGGAACATATGCAGCATCTTGCCTTGGTCGTTGTACGCAATACTTCTGTTTCCATGCTTCGAAGGCGAAAAGCTGTACAATCTGTAAATCTAGACGTTTCGTCACCAATGCTAGTTTGCTCAGACGATGTGCATCGACAAATGGAAATCCAAGAAATGGAAAAGCACCTAAGACATTGTGTCAGTTCGCTTCCCGATAAGCAAAAGGCAATCTTGGAGATGAGAAATGTAGAGCACCTTAGTTATTCGGAGATAGCTCGTATCATCGGCTCAACCGAATCTTCGGTCAGGGGGATGATAAGTAGAGCACGTTATTCTTTATTGCAGAAATTAAATAATCGGAAAATATGATACGGATGGATAAAATGGAAGAAATGCTCGCTCGTTTTATGGATGGGCAGACAACCGAAACGGAAGAACGGCAGTTGGCTGATTTCTTTCGTAAGGAAGAAGACATTCCTGAAGAATGGAAATCCTATCAGGAATTGTTCCTAAGTTTTGAGACTGATGCCTATGCGTATTCAGCGCAAGAACTTGATGCCATGTGTGCAGATGTTGAATCTGTTGATGAAAATGAAACAATATTATTGAACTCTACTCATTTGGGGAGAAAACTAAAATGGGGCATAGCAGCTTCTGTCGCCATTCTTTTAGGGATAGGGGGCGTCGCCGTATACAACAATATATCGAACGGCACTGGCAAACCATGTGTGGCGCAAGTAACCACTTCGCCAACAGCTATAAAGAAAAAAACTCTTGTGGTTGATACTGTGAGAGAAAAAGCAGTGCCCCAAAAAGTCGCAGCAAAGGTTGCAAGGTTGGAGAAGCAAAAGGCTCCTTGTGGGGAGAATGTTGTCGGAATGACTCCTACTCTGGTTTCTGCCAACCCTGCGGAAAGTTGTGATGAGGTGGTTGTGGAGCATGACGTGGAAAACGAAAACTTGTATATGGAGGAATACATGGCTTTTTGTTCTTCGCCGTATGCCGACAGTTTTGATATCATTAGCTCGGACGTTCCAGAATTCTCCGAGAAATTAATTTCGCAAAATCAGTAACAATCTAAACTTAATGAGATATGAAGATAGTTTTACGCTTTTGGGGATTATGGCTTCTCTGCATCATAAGCCTTTCTACTTTTGCTCAGAGCAATGCCAAGTCATGGGCCACTCGCTATATGCAGCTAAACCCTATAGTCATGGATGTATATAATGAATTGGACAGCATCTTCCCTTTGCGCTATCTTGCAAATGAGAGCCCTGCAGATTGTGCCTATTGGGTAAACTATACATTTTCTTCCCCTAAGGAATTTGAACTTTATCGTCCATGGCTGGAGACACTTCTGAAGCGTTTGGAAAAAACTGAAACTTACACTCGCAAAATACTCGTAACTGATTCTTTAAATCGTTATGAACGTGCTGTGCAGCTGAGTCTTGTTACCCCCAATCATGTGCAGAAAGACTATTGCTACCTCTATGTAAAGAAAAACAAGGTGTCATTCTTCTATCAGGCAAGAATAGATGGGGAAAGCTATGTGTATAACAATGGCCCTAGTGATCCTAATGGGCAACCTCGCCAGGACATCGCAGACAATATGGATGCTTTGTTGAATCAATATATCAATCGCAAGAATGTAAGAAAAGAGGCTGTTGATTATGACCCACATAAGTGCAATTATCGTTATCTGTCATTTTTGAGCAATAACAATAGGTCTTCGCATGGATTTCGGTATATAGTGCCAAATTGCACTTCTTCAGACTATAGGAAATTCAGAGATGCTATCCGTTCTTATTCTCGCAAAAATCCAGTACGCACCTCGTGCAATGACATGTATTGGCGATATGACGAGTCTGCGATTTGTATATTTCGTCCCAACAACCCGAACCCATTGATGATAGCTGCAGCCTTGAAGGGAACAGACCTTTATCTGCTTCGCATCGAGGGAGAAAATACCTGCTTCTTACCTCGTGCATGGGCAGAGGAAAATCCGGTATGGATATTTAAAGATATTTATGAGTCTCAAGGGTGTAAGCCATTGCTCCCACCTGTCGTAAATCAGTAACAAAGCACTAATGTTGAATAAAAAAATAAAATTTATGAAACAAACAAAACTTTACCTGTTGGTAATCTTGATTCTATTACCAATGATTCCTGTCTTGGCTTCCCCTAGGAAAGTCGTCGTGAAAACACCAGGCACTCTGGCTGAGTTGATACCAGAGAAGCAACGTGCCAAGATAAAGCAGCTCGCTTTGGAAGGCGTGCTTGCCGACAAGGACTTTCAGGTGATTCGCCAAATGGCGACGAGTAAAAATGGAAAAGGGGGAAAGCTGAGTAAATTGGACTTGTCTAATGCCGAACTCATGCTGCAAGGCACTGCGTTTGGTTATCCTGATAGTGTGTTCGCCAATTGCGATGTTCTTACGGATGTGGTCTTTCCGAAAACTATCAAAGGTGTCTTTAGCCAGAGTTTCGTAGGATGTACGGCATTGAGAAATGTCACATTCAACAATGTGGAGTATATTGCGCATCAGCAGTTCAAGGACTTGCCAGCGTTGGAGGCTGTTACCATCAAGGGATGGCTCGGACATGCTGACGGCACACCTTTCATGAATCTTCCAAAGTTGAGGAAGATTACTTTTGCAGGTTATGTCATTAGTTCTGGTGGACCTGTGATAGCCCAAAACTGCCCCGTGTTGGAGCAAATCTTGTTTGAGGGAGTGGTCTTGAACACGGGTTGGACAGAGATAGGGAATTGTCCGCTCATCAAGCATTGTACAGTGGAAGGCTATACGGCAGAGCAGAATAACGACTTAGTGAAAGGTAAACCTCTTGCAGAAGGTGGAAATGCCTTGGCTGACTCGGTTCAGAATATATTGCAAAAGTTCGTGGGGTATAGGCTGAACGGCTATTCTCTAGTAGCTGCTGGTGACATATATAACATCGCTTGTTGGTATTCTCTTGCTGGTGATGTAGAGAATGCCCTCCGATTCTTGGCCTATTGCTACCAAGTAAGTCCTATTGCTGAGAGCTATTTCCATATCATGCAAGACACCGACTTGGACAATATCCGTGAGACGGATAGGTTCAAGGAGATAGCACGGCGTGCTCGTGAGAACACTGACTATCTGTATATCTTGGGGAACTGTCCACCTTATGAGCCTGGACTGGAGAAAGACTCGTCTCGTTTCTCTTATGCTCCTGCCACAGATGAAAGCCTAAGGCGTATCAAAGCCCATTTCAATTTGGACAGTATCGCAGGAAATGGCGATGAGGTGAGCCGTATCAAGAATGTGATGTACTGGCTGCATGATGCCATTCGCCATGACGGCAGCAATGGAATCCCAAATGTGAGACGTAGCGCCATAGAACTATATGAAGCTTGCAAGAAGGAAAATCGAGGCTTGAACTGTCGTGGCTTGGCTATCATCCTCTCGGAGTTGTATATGGCAATGGGTTATCCTGCTCGCTTTGTTACTTGCCAGTCGAAGGCATACGATATAGATTCCGATTGCCATGTCATCTGCATGGTGTGGAGCAAGCAACTGAACAAGTGGCTCTGGATGGATCCTTCGTTCGCCGCATTCGTAAGTGACGAAAACGGCAACTTGTTGAGCATCGCGGAAGTTCGTGAGCGTTTGCAGACAGGCAAGCCTTTGGTGCTTAACGAGGATGCCAACTGGAATCATCGGCAGAAGCAGACCAAAGAGTATTATCTGGAAACTTACATGGCAAAGAATCTGTATTATCTCTCTTGCTATTTGAACAATGGCGCAAATTCAGAAGGTAATAGCGTTTATGTGACTCTTCAGCCTAAGGGATGTTCTGCGCGTATCAGTGCCAACAGCACGTCCGACGATAGCTGGTTCTGGCAAACACCTAATGAAAAATGAAACATATGGTTGGCTGACGCTCGAATAACAATTCGTTCTTATGCCTTACACCATGCTTTCTTCAAGGTGCAAGAATGCATGGTGTAAGGCGTAAGAATGTATTTTGTAAGGTGTAAGGAAGCATGGTGTGAGGTATAAGAAAACATGGTGCAAGGTTAAAGAAAGCAATATGGAACAAATAAAACTCGAATATCAGGTGGCAACGCTCCGACAGACTTTGTTGGTGAGTATCAATCTCGTCCTGTCGTGATGGGGTATCGCTATAACCGCCAGACTGGCGCATACACTTACCAATACCAGAATGCCGACTATAACTGGAACGCCAAACTGA
>CAVKXW010000106.1:0-11036 GCA_963660215.1 Bacteroidaceae bacterium
GAGTGGTACAAGGCGTTTGACATCAAGAAGGGCGACAAGCTCTTTGTTCCAAAGAACAAACGTGCGCATATTTGGTAAAATATAAAACGATAAAAAATAAAAAAGCTAGGTTTATTCTTCAAAAGAATACAACCTAGCTTTTTTTATGGTAGAGCGTAAGCTCTTTTTAATGTATGTTATTTCGTTCCGAAATATAGGAAGAGCATACCAAGCAATACAAGGAGAAGGTCTACAAACTTAGCCTTGAGATTCTTCTCGTGGAAAATGGCTGCTCCGAAGAGGAAGCTTACGATGACCGAGCCGCGGCGAATCATGCTGACAATACTGATCATGGCCCCTGGCAAGCTAAGTGAGTAGAAATATACAAAGTCGGCAGCCGAGAGGAATATACTGATGAAGATGATGCTCCAATGCCAGTGGAATGGGGTGGTGTTCTTTTGGGTTGGCAACCAAACCACCAAGAGCATTGCTCCCATCAAAAAGCATTGATAGATGTTATACCAACTTTGCACGATCATTCGGTCTAGTCCTACGCCTCCATTTTCCGGTGGGGCCATCAAATATTTGTCATAGAGACCACTCACCGCTCCAAGTACTGCCGCTAAGACAATGAAATAAATCCACTTGTTGTGCTTGAAGTCGATACCTTCCTTTTTGCCGCTCTTGGAGAGCATGGCGAAAGAAATAATGGCAAGAATTACACCAATCCACTGATACACATTGAGCACCTCGCCATAGACAAGCAGGGCTCCTACGAGCGTCATCACAGGGCGGGTGGCATTGATAGGCCCTACGATGGTGAGCGGAAGATGCTTCATACCAAAATATCCGAATATCCAACTGCTCAATACAATGAGACTTTTGAGGATGATGTACTTGTGAATTTCCCATCCGCCTTCTTCAACATGAAACATCGTGCCGTCGAGCTGCGTGCTTGTGTAGCTAAGAATGATGAATGGCAGGAAAATGATTGAAGAAAATAGCGTGTTCAAGAAGAGCACGGGAATCACTGCGTTACCTGAAAGAGCCTTTTTCTTGAAGGCGTCATAAAATCCCAGCAGCGCTGCTGAGAGGAAAGCTAATACTAACCACATTTTAATGAATATTGTTTAATTATACTCTACTTCTTCTAGAAATAATGCATTGCCAGGCATGCTCTCGCCCGCATCGCTGCGGTTGCCGTTGTGCAGAATATCAACAAATTGTTCCATTGTAATTTTGCCTCTACCTACATCAATGAGGGTGCCCACCACAGCTCTTACCATGTTTCTGAGAAAACGGTTGGCGGTAATTTCGAAATACCAAGTCGAAGACGACGTTTGTATCCACTTGGCTTGCGTAACATGACAGATGGTGGTTTTGTTGTCACCGCCTGCTTTGCAGAAAGCAGCATAGTCTTTGTGCTGCAGAAACAGCTTGGCTGCCTCATTCATCTTGTCAAAATCGAGAGGATAGTTCATTTGCAAGGAATAGTGCCTTTCAAAAGGGTCTTTTCTTGTGTGTATATAATAATGATAGGTACGCGAGGTTGCAGAGAAACGTGCATGTTTGTCAGGGCTCACTTCTCTCACTTCGTATACGGCAATGTCACGAGGCAAAATACGGTTTAGCCGATAAACCAATTGGTCGAGAGTGATGGGAAGTCTTTCGACAGAAACTTTATCAGAATTATCTTCACTTGTAGTCCAGTCAAAATGAGCCGCCATCTTGCGAGCGTGTACTCCTGTATCTGTTCTTCCGGCTCCCACGACTTCTATCTCTTTTCTTAAGAGAGTAGAAAGGGCATGTTGCAACTCTTGTTGCACGGAATTGGCATTGGGTTGCATTTGCCAACCATGATAATTGGTACCATCGTAACCAAAGAAAATAAAATATCTCATGAATTCTATATCTATATCGCTAAATTTGGCTGCAAAGTTACTAAAAAACGTTGAAATATGGTATAATAATACAGAATATTTTCAAAAATGATATAATCTTGAAAGAAAATCTCAATTTTATTTTGCAATATGATAATATTTGTGTACTTTTGCCAACGATTTTGTTTAATAGATTATGGCACAGAATATATTCAAGGGCTTAGGTATTGCCCTCATCACTCCATTTAAAACCGATGGTTCGGTAGATTATCAGTCCCTTAAGAGATTGGTAGAGTTTCAAATTGACAATGGTGCAGACTTTCTTTGCATCCTTGCCACAACAGGTGAGGCTCCATGCTTGACGAAGGAGGAAAAAGATAAAATAACAGAATTGGTTAAGGACGTGAATCATGGTCGCGTTAAAATCTTGAAATATTGCGGTGGAAATAATACTGCAGCAGTTGTTGATGAGATTAAAAACTCTGATTGGAATGGTATTGATGGAATCCTCAGTATTTGTCCTTATTATAATAAACCTTCTCAAGAGGGACTCTATCAGCATTTTAAGGCTATTGCAGAGGTGAGCCCTCTGCCTATTGTCTTGTACAATGTACCAGGAAGGACAGGTGTAAACATGAAGCCAGAGACAACTTGTCGAATTGCGCGTGATTTTCCTAATGTGGTAGCAGTGAAGGAAGCTAGTGGTAGTTTGGAGCAGGTTGACGAGATTATCAAGAATAAACCTGATAATTTTGAGGTGATCAGTGGCGATGATGCCCTCACTTTCTCCATGGTTGCCAGTGGTGCTGCTGGTGTCATATCGGTCATCGGAAATGCCCTACCTAAGGCATTCAGTCGTATGATTCGTTTGGAGTTTAGAGGCGAATACGAACCTGCTCGTAAAATTCATCATTCTTTCACCGAGCTTTATAGCTTACTCTTTGTTGATGGCAATCCGGCAGGCGTGAAAGCACTTCTTAATGATATGGGCTTTATCGAAAACGAGCTCCGTTTGCCTTTGGTACCAACTCGCATTGCTACCAAGCAGAAGATGAGTGACATTTTGAAGACTCTCAACATTTAAAAAGATTAATTATGGCAGAAGATAGAAGAATTATCCATGAGATTACACCCTTGATGGGAAAGGATGTGCTCTATATTGCCGATAGGCATAAAAAGGAGTTTACGTATCCTATCCATAATCATTCAGTGTATGAGCTCAACTTTGTGGAGAATGCAAAGGGAGTGAAACGAATTGTGGGTGATTCACAAGAGGTGATAGGCGACTATGACCTATGTCTCATAACATCGCCAGATTTGGAGCATGTATGGGAACAAAACGAATGCCATAGCGAAGATATCCGTGAGATTACCATTCAGTTTGATTTTAGTATGGGTGAGGAAACGCTTTTCGGTAGAAATCCTTACGCCAGTATCACTCGAATGATGCAAGAAGCAAAGAAAGGACTTTGTTTCCCGATGAAGGCCATCATGAAAGTATATGGATTGCTTGATACACTGAGTGGAATCACGGACGGTTTTTATGCAGTACAGCAGTTCCTTACTATTCTTTACGAATTGTCTAGATGTGAGGACGCACGTTCTTTGGCATCAAGCAGCTATGCCAAGGTGTCGGTGGAAGATGATAGCCGTCGTATATTAAAGGTGAAGAATTATATCTCGAAAAACTATATGGATGAGCTTCGCTTGCCAGAATTAGCTTCCTTGGCAGGTATGAGTAGTAGTGCGTTCAGCCGTTTCTTTAAGCTACATACAGGACGCAACATCAGTGAGTACATCATCGACTTGCGATTGGGCTACGCTGCCCGAATGCTTGTGGATACAGCTAAGAGCATCAGTGAGATAGGGTTCGACTGCGGATTTAACAACCTCAGTAATTTCAACCGTATCTTCAAGAAGAAGAAGGGATGCTCACCTAGTGAGTTTAGGGAGAACTATCATAAGACGAGGATTATCGTGTAATGAGAAAGTAATAACGTAATCGTTTGAGTGAAATATTCGAAAATATTTTGCTCAAACGATTTTTGTTTCCAATTATTATTGTATCTTTGCCATAAAAAATATAAACATTTAAAAACTACTATACAATTATGAAACAATTTATGGATGAAAACTTCCTGCTCGAAACTAAGACTGCGCAGGATCTTTTCCACAATCATGCGGCTAAGATGCCTATCATCGATTATCACTGTCACCTCATCCCTGAGATGGTAGCCAATGATCACAAGTTCAAGAGCATTACAGAGCTTTGGCTCGGTGGCGACCACTACAAGTGGCGTGCCATGCGTACCAATGGTGTAGACGAGCGTTACTGCACAGGTACAGATACTACCGATTGGGAGAAATTCGAGAAGTGGGCTGAGACCGTACCATATACATTCCGCAACCCTCTCTATCACTGGACTCACTTGGAGCTCAAGACTGCCTTCGGTATCGAGAAGCTGCTCAGCCCTAAGACCGCCCGTGAGATTTTCGATGAGTGTAACGAGAAGTTGCAGTTGCCTGAGTACAGCGCTCGTGGCTTGATGCGTCGCTACCATGTAGAGTGCGTTTGTACTACAGACGACCCTATCGACGATCTTCGCTATCACAAGCAGACTCGTGAGAGCGGTTTCGAAATCAAGATGATTCCTGCATGGCGTCCTGACAAGGCGATGAACATCGAGAAGCCAGAGTTCGCTGATTATATGAACAAGCTCGGCGAGGTAGCTGGTGTTACACTCACCACTTTCAAGGATATGGTGGATGCTCTCCAGAAGCGTCACGACTTCTTTGCGGAGAACGGTTGTAAGTTGAGCGACCACGGTATCGAGGAGTTCTACGACGAGCCATACACCGACTCTCAGATAGAGACTATCTTCGCCAAGGCTATGCGTGGTCAGCAGCTCTCTGCTCTTGAGATTCGTCAGTACAAGCACGCCTTCTTGAAGGTTTGTGCCGAGATGGATCATGCTGCCGACTGGACTCAGCAGTATCACTATGGTGCCATCCGTGACAACAATACATTGATGTACAACAAGCTCGGTGCTGACACTGGTTTCGACTCTATCGGTGAGTTTACTACAGCCAAGGCTATGAGTGGTTTCTTGAATGAGCTCAATATGGAAGGCAAGTTGACTCGTACCATCCTTTACTGTTTGAACCCATGTGCCAACGAGGTTATCGCCACTATGCTTGGTAACTTCCAGGATGGTTCTTGCCCAGGCAAGATTCAGTTTGGTTCTGGTTGGTGGTTCAACGACCAGCTCGATGGTATGACCAAGCAGATGAACGCACTCTCTGTGCTCGGCTTGTTGAGCCGCTTCGTAGGTATGCTGACCGATTCTCGCTCATTCCTCAGCTACCCACGTCACGAGTACTTCCGTCGTTTGCTCTGCAACCTCCTCGGCAATGACGTAGAGAAGGGCTTGCTGCCTAATGATATGGAGAGCCTCTCTCGTATGGTAGAGGACATCTCTTACAATAATGCTCGCAACTACTTTAAGTTTTATTAAATAGGCGGTATAAAATGAGTGTTCTATAAAGATATTCGGTTAAAAAGCGCAAAATCATTCTGTAAATAGATGGTTTTGTGCTTTTTTCTTTTCCTTCCTTCGTTATCTTCATTGAAATTGTGTAACTTTGCATCAAAAATAAAGAAAGGAATAAGATAATATGCCATTAAGATTACCGGATAAGCTTCCTGCCATAGAGCTGTTGAAGCATGAAAATATTTTTGTGATGGATGAAAGTAGGGCACACAGTCAGGAAATTCGTCCATTGAAAATTTGTGTGCTCAATTTGATGCCTCTAAAGATAACAACGGAGACAGACTTGGTACGCCTCCTCTCTAATACTCCTTTGCAGATAGAGGTGTATTTCATGAAGTTGAAGAGCCATACCCCCAAGAATACTCCGATAGAACATATGATGATGTTCTATAAGGATTTTCAGGAATTGTCTAAGCAGAAGTTCGATGGAATGATTGTGACGGGTGCTCCGATAGAGACAATGGAATACGAGGATGTGGAATATTGGCCAGAGATAATGGAGATTTTCGACTGGGCTCGTACCCATGTTACCTCTACGCTTTATATTTGTTGGGGGGCTCAGGCTGGGCTCTATCATTTTTATGGTGTACCAAAGTATCAGCTCAGTAACAAGATGTTTGGTATCTTCAAACAGAAACCGCTCGATCCGTCACAACCTATCTTCCGTGGTTTTGATGATATTTTTAATATGCCTCATAGTCGCCATACTGAGGTGAGAAGAGAAGATATAGAGAAAGTGCCAGGACTCGATATTATTGCCGAGTCGCCAGAAAGTGGAGTGAGCATAGTTATGGCTAGAGGTGGACGAGAGTTCTTTGTGACTGGGCATTTGGAATATGCGCCCAACACATTAGATAAGGAGTATAAGCGAGATATGGGCAAACGTGATGACGTGGGGGTGCCGAAAAATTATTATTACAATGATGACCCTAACGAAGAACCATTGGTGACATGGAGAGCGCATGCCAATTTGTTCTATAGTAATTGGATTAACTATTATGTTTATCAAGAGACTCCTTACAATATCGATGACATCAAGTAAAGAAAGAAGTTTTTCTAAAACAATATTTATATGAGAACACTGGAACTTTTGGCACCAGCCAAGAATCTAGAGTGTGGTATTGCGGCCATTGATCATGGAGCTGATGCTGTTTATATAGGAGCGCCTAGATTTGGCGCTCGTGCAGCTGTTGGAAATTCTCTTGATGATATCAAGCGGCTATGCGACTATGCTCATCAGTTTGATGCCAAAGTGCATGTTACTGTAAATACGATTGTTTACGATTCTGAGATCGGAGACACTTTGCAGATGATAAAAGGGCTGCGTGAAGTCGGCGTTGATGCCTTGTTGCTTCAAGATATGGGGGTTCTTTATTCTCTTCAGGGTAAAGGACCGTTTGCCGCCGATTTTAAATGGAAGAAAGCTTTGCATTCTAGTACGCAATGTGATACGAGGACTATTGATAAGGTGATGTGGCTCCAATCTTTGGGATTTCAGCGTGCTGTGTTGGCACGTGAGCTCTCTGTGAAAGAGATTGAGGAGGTTCATGCAGCTGTGTCTGATATGGAACTTGAGGTGTTTGTACATGGGGCTCTTTGTGTGTGCTATTCTGGTGTATGCTATGCTTCTGAATATTGTTTCGGTCGTTCTGCCAATCGTGGTGAATGCGCACAGTTTTGTCGTATGAAGTTTAATCTTTGGGATTCAGACGGTAAGGAGATAGAGCATCAACGTTATCTGCTCTCGTTAAAAGATATGTGCCAGATTGACAACTTGGAAGCATTGGCTGATGCTGGTGCCTGCTCTTTTAAAATTGAGGGGCGTTTGAAGGATGTTGCTTATGTGAAAAACGTAGTTGCTGCCTATAGTCAGCGGCTTGATGAAATTTGCAAAAATCATCCAGATAGATATAAGCGTTCTTCATTAGGGCGGGTTCGTAACTCTTTCGACTTTAATTTGAAGAAGACTTTTAATCGTGGATTTACAAATTACTTCTTGCATGGTCGCCAACCTGACATAACTTCTTTCGATACACCGAAGGCTATGGGAGAATATGTTGGAAAGGTTAAAGAGTTGCGTGGAAGCAGTTTTAATGTTGCCAGTGTTTTAAGTTTTGCCAATGGTGACGGCTTGTGTTTCATAAATGACAATCACGAGTTAGAAGGATTTCGGGTGAATCGTGCTGAAGGTAATCGTCTCTTTCCTTTGAAAATGCCTCAGCATCTTCGACCTGGATTAGCTCTTTATCGCAATAATGATGTTGCCTTCGAAAAAATCTTGGCAGGAAAGACTGCAGAACGAAAGATCCCAATCAAGATAATCTTCGGTTTATGTGATGATGAAGACATTGTGGGGTTTTCTGCTACTGCGTATTCTTGTGATACCAATTTGCGCTTGGCTTCAGAATCCATTGCTTTTGAACATAATGAGGCGAAAAAGCCGCAACGTGACAATATAATCAAGCAACTTTGCAAGTTTGGGGGGACTATATACGAGTGTGAGAAAGTCGAAATTTTTAACAATGCAGATAATTATTTTGTTCCAAGTAGTGTGTTGACAGATTTACGTCGTTTACTCTTGCATGCAATAGAAACAGAACGAGCCAAAGAACGAAAGAATTTAGAAGATGATACGTTTGTTGCAAAAGAGAGCAATGTAAAAAACTGGCAACCAGAATATGGTAAATTTGGATATCTTTATAATATTTCCAATCAGAGTGCTAGAGAGTTCTATGAAGAGCATGGATTATTGCATCCTGCTTATGCTTTTGAACTTGGAAATCATGAAGCATTGCCGGCCATTGAAGGTGTGAGAGGAAGAGAGGCTCTTATCATGCAGTGTCGCCATTGTTTGCGTTATTCCTTGGGCTATTGTGTGAAGCGCGGGGGGAAGAAACCAACTTGGAAGGAACCTTTGTTCTTGCAATTGGGAGATGGTAGACGTTTTCGTCTGGAATTTGCTTGTAATGAATGCCAAATGAATATATATGTAGCAAAGTAATCCATTGATAACTAAATAGATAAATATAGATGAAGTGGGAAAAAACGATAAAATTAGTATGTATGCTAGGTGTCTTATTGATGCTTAGTAGTTGTTATCATCGTACAAATACGTTTTCTACCACTCATCATTACACCAGCAAATTTAATTTTGTTGTGTTTAAGGATTCGCTGGAGTTGATAGCCCAACAGCCTGAGGAGTTTTTGAGTGGATTGCCTATAGATACTTTTGCTGTAAAGAAGAATTGCTTGTTAGTCGTAACAGACATTAGGATGGTTCCTCAAGATTCCATAGATTCTGTTTGGGTGCAGCTTGCTACGGAGAAGAATACTTTTGGGTGGGCACGTGAGAGCAATATGCTTCCAATGGTAGTGCCTGATGATCCTATCTCTGAATTCATCATGACATTCAGCAATATGCATTTGCTAATGTTTTTGGTTATCATTGTATTGATAGCAGTTGCTTATCTTGTAAGGAAAATTTTCCATAGCAATGGTTATATCGTTCATTTTAACGATATCGATTCGCCTTATCCTACGGCTTTGGTGCTTATCGTTTCTGTGTCGGCAACTTTCTATGCTACTATCCAAAATTTTGAACCCGAGATGTGGCGGCACTTTTATTTTCATCCTACGCTCAATCCTTTTGCTGTGCCAAGTGTACTTGGCTTATTCTTAGCTACGGTTTGGGCTATTCTTATTGTTGGATTGGCATGCGTAGACGAAGTGAAGCATCGTTTGCCTACAGGCGAAGCTTTGCTCTATTTAGGAGGCTTGATGAGTGTTTGCGCCATTGATTATATTATTTTCAGTGTTAGCACCTTATACTATTTAGGCTATTTCTTGTTGGTGGCTTATTTTTTCTTTGCTATAAAGGTTTATCTTAAGAAGAATTTTTAGCCAAACTGATGTTTCCTAATAAATAAGGATGGTGGGTGTGCGCAAAAGTCTGTACCTTTGCGCACGAAATGAAAAAGCTAGTTTTAAATAGAAAAAAGATGGTATTCCTTGCCTGGATAGCTGTTGCTATGCCTATAAGCGCAATGGAAATGGATAATGAGATTGCTTCTGTTGGTGCTTTACCCGATAGTAGCCGAGTGTTTGACATAGATGAGGTAGTTGTTGTTGCGCAACCAAAGGAGGATTTTCGCCTTCGTCTACAGCCATTAAGTAGCACTTCGTTTGATTCTTATCAAATGTTTCGATTAGGAACTCGCGACTTACGAGAGTTGGCTAGTTATATACCAAATTTTGTTATGCCTAATTATGGATCACGTCTTTCTAGTGCCATGTATGTACGTGGTATCGGAAGTCGTGTCAATAGTCCAGCTGTGGGCATTTATCTAGATGGTATTCCAGTGATTAACAAGGCTGCTTTCAATTTTCATCATTATCAAACGAGTCGTATTGATGTATTGCGCGGTCCCCAAGGTACACTTTATGGACAGAATACAGAAGGAGGATTGGTACGTATCTATTCGCGTGATGCTTTCGAAGAGGCTGGCACTTACTTGAATTTAGGACTCGGAACTCATTTTTATCGTAATGTAGAGATGGCTCATTATGTACGATTCAACTCTCAGGTGGCTTTGGGCATCGCAGCTTTCTATAATGGTCAAGATGGCTTTTTTCATCGTCAGATTACTAGTGGTTATGCAGACAACTATGATGAAGCCGGTGGTAAATTCCAGCTAAAATTTCGCCTGGAAAAAGGGTGGAGGGCAGATGTCTTTGCCAATTATCAATATGTGTATCAGAATGCTTTTCCTTATGGTAAACTTGATTTAAATACGAATAAGACAGAGTTGCCTAACACAACCTTTTCAAATGTTTATCGCAGAAATTTGTTGCTGTCAGGATTAAATGTGCATCATGCAGGAAGAGTTTGGGATTTTCACTCGGCTACAAGTTATCAATTTTTAGATGACAATATGTTGATGGATCAAGATTATCTGCCTGCTGATTATCTAAGTTTGAAGCAAGACCAATTGCAAAATGCAATGACTCAAGAGTTTATTATGAAAAGCCATTTGCCATTATTCGGCTTTTGGCACCTTACATCAGGACTTTTCTTTTCGCAGATGTGGTTGAGAACGGATGGGCCTGTAGCGTTTGGTCCAGAACTGACACAACCAATTTCTGATGCTATCAAACGACAAATGTTAGCCGCTATGGGTGGAAGACCTGTTTCGATAGACCTTTCTGTAAGTATGGGAGCTCCAGGTGTTTTCCATACACCGCAAACCAATCTTGGTGTATATCATGAGAGTACGTTGGATTTAACATCTCGTCTTTCGGTCACACTAGGCTTGCGCTACGATTTTATGTACACGGGTGTTCATTATGACACCTATGCCTTTATGGCGATGACGGCTAATATGATGGGTAGGGAAGCTACTTATACATTGCGTTCTATGATAGATGCTGAAACGCATGATGATTATCAGCAATTTTTGCCTAAGATAGGAATCTGTTATAAGATTGGCCAGCAGGGTAGTAATGTATATGCGACAGTGAGCAAAGGTTATCGTTCTGGAGGGTATAACATACAGATGTTTAGTGATATTCTTCAAACGGAACTCAATGCCAATCGCCAATATGCTATGCGTGGAGACTATGATGTCCC
>CAVKXW010000107.1:0-10975 GCA_963660215.1 Bacteroidaceae bacterium
CCCGATGGCGGTTGGGAGTGGCCGTTGTGGGAATGGAAGGGGGAGATAATCCGAGAGAGCGGATGCGCCTATGGCAAGTTCTTCAAGGGCAAGGCGGTGTTCATCAGCAAGGAGTGGTGGCCCGACTTCTGCAACTATCGCCGAAGCATTCACCCTTATCCAGAGGTGGGGAGCATCGAGGAAGCCATCATCGAGACTTTGCGCATGAACGGTAGCATGATAACCCGAGACCTCCGAAAGGCTTGTGGCTTTACCGAGCCGAAGATGAGAAGCAAGTTCGACACGTTCGTCACTCGCCTTCAGATGGGATGTTACATCGTGACCGAGGACTTCGTTTATCCGCACGACAAGCATGGCAAGCAGTATGGTTGGGGATGGTCGCTCTTGACTACCCCCGAGGACTTGTTTGGCAGGGAAGCTTGCCATCCCGACCGCACGCCCGAAGAGTCGAGGCAGAGGCTCATGGAGCATTTCAAGGGGATGTATCCCGATGTGTCGGATGTGTTCTTTGATGGGATGCTCGATAAGAATTCGTAGGAAAATTAGTTTTGCAGAGAACTTTTTGTTTGGGCTGTCCGTGAATCACTTCACAGGCAGCCCTTCAACTTGGATATGATTACATTATAAATAGGTATGCAAAACAATGTAATCACTGATGACAACAACTGCTACTTTCGTACAGTTTTGTCGGTATGAAAATTCAAGTCCTGACCTCCGCCTAAGGCCTGGAAGAGAGAGATTATATTTTGAGTATAAGTTAGTCTGTTTGCCGATAGGGTTAGTTGCGCCGAAAGCAAGGTTTGGCGAGCGGTGAGCACTTCAAGATAAGTGTTGTCGCCATGCTCCATCAGCAAGGTAGTGCTATGCAGTGCCTTTTCCAATAAGATGATTTGTTCTGCGATGGAAACATCCTTCTTCTGGGCGGTCTGGCAAGCGGTCAAGGCATCGTTTACCTCTTTGCCTGCATTCAGCAAGGTTTGGGTGAAGGATAATTTAGCCTCTTCCTGTTGCGCCTTGGCGATTTTGAGTTGCGTCTCGTTCTGTCCCCTTGTCAATACTGGGATAACGAGAGAACCAAGGGCTGATGCCAGAAACTTACCAGGATTGACTATCGCCGAACCTGCCGAATTGGTCCATCCGATACTTCCGCTCAACGTGAGTGATGGATAGAATGCCGAGCGAGCTTGGCTCACCCCATAGAATGCTGCCTCTATCGTGCGTTCTGCCTGACGGACATCAGGGCGAGCGGAAAGCAACTGCAAAGGAATACCTATGGAATGCTTCCCTAAAATATTGTCAGAAGTATTGTCGGGTGTTCCCTCGGCAATGTTCCCTTCCAATTTTAAGAACTCCTTTCCTCGCTCATAATGGCGAGGAGTCTCTCCGAGAATGATAGCCAAACTGTTCTCTGTCTGTGTTATCTGGTTCTGCAAATCAAGCACTGAGGTATGTACGCTATGAAGTGTAGCCTCCATTTGCGAGACACCTGCCTCGTTGTATCTTCCTGCCTTCATCAAGGCACGTGCCGTCTGCAAAGTCTCTTCCCAGGCTCTCTCGGTCTTCACAGATAGAGAAAGCTGTTGGTCGAGACAGATCAATGTGTAATATAGATTAGATATGTTGGCAATCAATTGAGTATGAACAGCTTGTTGATAATCCTGACTTTTGGCATAAAGTGCCTTCGCCTGTTCCTTGGCATTGCGCATGCGCCCGAAAATGTCTATCTCCCAACTCATGTTCAATGGCACGGAATAAGTCTGCGTTGCTTTCCCGCCATCGAAGCTGCTTACCCCTGCCTGTGGCGAGATGGCGAACGAGGGGAGGAAGGCGAGCTTTGCCGCTTTCAGGGTGGCACTTGCTTCCTCCACTCTCAGCATCGCTTGCTGATAGTCTGTGTTTTGGCTCAATCCACGTTCGATGTATTGCTGTAACAAAGGGTCTGTGAATAGATCGTGCCAATCCATGCCCCCCAAGGTTGTAGAGCCTTTCTCCATGACATCAGCAGTCGAAACGGAATCGCCAAAGAGTTTGTCTGGCACTTTCGTCTCGGGCTGATATTTCGTGTATATTCCGCAACTGCTCAGTGATGCAAGCATCATTGCAGAAAATAATATTTTCATCTTTGTCATATTGTCTTTTCTATTGGTTTCTTTTGTCCTTTCTTCACTAAAGCATTACTCTTGTCTTGCCCTGCTCTTTTCCTCTATGCTCTTCAAGAGCTCCTGGTGTACTTGCAAGTCGGCATCCTCATGGTAAGGCTTTCTTATCTTTTCTTGCAACCATTCGAATACCACATAGAACACAGGTACTACGAAGATGAGTGCAATCGAACCGACCAACAAACCTCCTACCACGCCTGTACCGAGCGAACTGTTGCCGTTGGCACCTGCGCCAGTGGAGAACATCAGAGGCAACATACCGAACACCATGCAGAGCACCGTCATCAAGATAGGGCGCAAACGGTCTTGGGCGGCAGAGAATGCCGACGAGATGATGCCCATGCCTGCCCTTCTGCGCTCCACGGCATACTCGGTGATGAGGATGGCGGTCTTCGCCAGCAAACCGATGAGCATGATGATACCCGTCTGTAGGTAGATATTATTCTCCAATCCGAAGAGCTTGGCGAAGAGAAAACTACCCATCAATCCAAATGGAACGCTCAGGATGACCGCAAACGGAATCAAGAAACTCTCGTAGAGACAAGCCATGATGATATAGATGAGTATGATGCAGATGGCATAGATGATGACGGTAGAGTTGCCACTGCCATTACCTTCCTCACGGGCCATGCCACCGAACTCATAGCCATAGCCCGAAGGCAATGTCTGCTTCGACACCTCGGCGATAGCCTTCTGAGCCTCGCCCGAAGAGTAACCATCGGCTGTGTTCACGTTCACAGTGATAGAGCTATAGAGGTTGAATCGGTTGGAGACCTCAGGCCCCACCTCATTCCTCAAGGTGACAAATTCGCTCAGCGGAGCCATCTCCGAACCATTGCGCACGAACATGTTGTCGAGCGAGTGCTTGTCGAGACGGAACTGGGGCGACGACTGAATCATCACACGGTAAACCTTGCCAAACTCATTGTAATTGCTCACGTACGAGCCACCACAATAGGCACCCAGCGCATCGAGGATGGTGGAAGGGGAAATGCCTGCACGCTTACACTTGGCGGCATCCACATCCACTGCCACCTGTGGAAAACTCATATTATAAGAGGTGTAGGCAACGGCAATCTCCGGGCGTTGGTTCAATACGCTGATGAATTTCATCACGTTTTGATAGAACACCTTCTTGTCGCCACCCGTCTTGTCCTGCATGTTCAGTTCGATGGAATTCCCCATGCCATAGCCAGGAATCATCGCAGGTTGGAAACAGAAGATTTGCGCCTCCTTGATTTTGCTGAACTCGCCATTGAGCCGAGCCATCACTTGGTCGATGGAATGCTCCTTGCCCTTGCGCTCATCCCAGTTCTTCAGTCGCACGATGATGGTGCCGTAGGAAGTGCCTTGCCCTGAGAGCAAACCATAGCCAGCCACGGTACTGAAATGCTCCACCTCCTCTTGCTTGCCGAGAATCTTCGAAATCTTGGAGATGGTCTTGTTGCTTTCCTCCAAGGTGTTGCCAGGCGAGGTACTCACGTTGATCATCATCACGCCTTGGTCTTCCTGAGGCACGAAACCAGTCTTGGTCGTGTTCAATAGGAACACCAACAAGGCGATGGATGCAGCCAGTCCAGCCCAAGCCATCCAACGATGGTGGAAGAAGAACATCACGCCACGCTTGTACTTGCCCATCAGAGCATTGAACGAAGCGTTGTAAGCCGCACGGATTCTGGCACTGAAACCTTTCTTGTGTCCATCCTGAGGAATGCCGTTGGTATCGGTTGCTCCTTGGGCAGGTTTCATCAACATCGCACAGAGCGCAGGACAAAGCGTGAGGGCGGAAATCATAGACAAACCTACAGAAGTAGCCATCGTGATACCAAACTGGGTATAGAAGATGCCCGATGTTCCGCCCATGAACGATACAGGGAGGAACACCGCCATGAACACCAACGTACAAGATACCACCGCCATGCTCACATCATGGAGGGCATCCCTCGTGGCGAGATAAGACGACTTATAGCCTGCATCAAACTTCGCTTGCACAGCCTCCACCACCACGATGGCATCATCCACCACGGTTCCGATGGCAAGCACCAGGGCAAAGAGCGTCAGGATGTTGATGCTGAATCCTGCCACCATCAAGCAGGCGAATGTGCCGATGAGCGACACGATGATGGAGATGGAAGGTATCAAGGTGCTCTTGAAATCCTGCAAGAAGAAGTAAACCACCAATATCACGAGGAAGATGGCGATGACCAAGGTCTCTACCACCTCGTGGATGGAAGCGAAAAGGAAGTCGTTGCTGCTGTGCATCTGCACGAACTCACAACCCTTTGGCAACGACTTCGACATCTCGTCGAGCTTCGTGGAGATGGTCTTGTTCACCTCCGTGGCATTGGCGCCAGCCACCTGGAAGGTCATGAAGGTTACGCCTGGATGCTTGTCAACCTCGCCATGAAAGCTATACGACAACCTGCCCAGCTCCACCTCGGCGACATCCTTCAGTCGGAGCACCGTTCCATCGTCGTTGCTTCGGATGACCATGTTCTTGAATTCTTCCACGCTCTTCAATCGACCGTGGTACTTCAAGGTATATTGGAACGTGTTTCTTGAATTCTCACCGAGCGAACCTGTAGGAGCCTCGATGTTCTGCTCGCCCAACACCTGCGTAACATCGGATGGCTGGAGATGATATTGAGCCATGAGGTCAGGCTTGAGCCAGATGCGCATACTGTAGGTATCGCCCAGCTCCAGCACCTCGCCCACGCCATTGATGCGCTTGATTTCTGGCACCACATTGATGTCGAGATAGTTGGCGAGGAAAGTCTCGTCGTATTTGTTGTCCTTGCTCACCAAGGCACCAATCTGAAGGAAACTGTTCTGTTGCTTCTGTGTGGTGACGCCAATCTTGGTTACCTCCGAAGGCAACAATCCTTGTGCCTTCGACACACGGTTCTGCACGTTGACCGTCGCCATGTCTGGGTCGGTGCCTTGCTTGAAATACACATTGATTTGTGCCGTGCCCGAGTTGGTGGCGGTGGAGGTGATATAGAGCATGTTCTCCACACCGTTGATGCTCTCCTCCAACGGCATGATGACACTCTTCATCACCGCATCGGCATCGGCACCCGTATAGGTGGCCTCCACTCGCACGGTAGGCGGAGCAATGTCGGGATATTGCTCCACGGAAAGATTGAACAGTGAGATGAGACCCACCATTACAATCAGCACAGCGACGCATATCGCCATCACTGGGCGTTTGATAAATATATTGCCTTTCATTCTATTCTCTTTTACGATTTATGAAGTACATCTCTTTTATGATTTATGAAGCATAGGAATTCTTCACTCTTCGTTCTTCACTTCACTTTGTCCCCCTCATGTACCATTCCTGCGCCTTCGCTCACGATGACATCGCCTGGCTTCAAGCCATCAGTCACGATGAAGCTTCTGCCATCGTCGATGTTCTCCACCTTGATGAGTTGGGAAACAGCCTTGCCATTCTGTACCTTATACACGATGCGATGGTCTTGTTGCTGTACCGTTGCCGACTGAGGGATGACGACGCAATCCTTGCGAACGGAAGGGATGATGACATTGCCAGAGCCTCCACTGTTGAGCAATCGCTCAGGGTTGGGAAACTCGGCTCTGAGAGTCACCGCCCCTGTCTCCGTGTCAATCACTCCACTGATGCTCTCCACCTTTCCCTTATGGGCATACATCGACAGGTCGCCCAATTGGAGGCTTACCGCTGGCATGTTCTTGATGGCTGCATCTTTCGAACCATATTGGCGAACAAAGCTCAAGAGTTGTTTCTCGGTCATGGAGAAATAAACATACATCTGCGAATTGTCCGAGACAGTGGTCAAGGGCTTGGGCATCGATGCACTCACCAATGTGCCCACACGATATGGCAGCACCCCCACCACACCGTTGGCGGGGCTACGCACCTCGGTATAAGAGAGGTCGTTGCGAGCATTGGTGACTTGCGCCTTGGCCTGAGCCAACTGAGCCTTTGCCGTAAGGTAAGCGTTTTGTGAGGTTTGAAGCGTATAAGATGAAACAACCTTTTGGTCAAAAAGTTCCTTGTTGCTATTGTAAGTCAACAAAGCCGACGATAGTTGCGCCCTTGCCGCCTTCTCTGCGGCAAGGGCGGTGGAGAGTGCCGCACGATAAGGCACTTGGTCGATGACGAAGAGCAATTGTCCTCGGCTCACCTTGTTTCCCTCTCTCACACAGAGCCGCTGAATCTTGCCAGCCACCTGCGGATAGATGTCAATGTCCTGCTTACCCTTGATGGATGCAGAATAGCTTGTGGATAGCTCTTGGTCGGAGCGTTGCACTGTCATCGTCTTGTAACTGGCGACGCTCACGGTTGTCTCTTGCTTCTTCTGTTGGCAAGAGGTTGTCGTGACAGAGAGGCTGCATACCAGCCCCACACAAAATAACATTTTCTTTGTTGTCATCATTTTCTTCGTTGTTATCATATTTCTGTTTTTTACCTTAATCTTCTTTTGGGCTTTCTTGCCTTTGAAAATCGGGTGCAAAAGTAGCTCGAAATATTGGGATTGGGAACAAAATGATGGGAAGTAAACTTTTCAAAATGAGAACAATCTTACGTATGGACAAGAATTGTTCTTGTTTTGAAAAACATTTGATGCGATAATGCGATTGTATATCCGTGAAATTCCTTATCTTTGCATCGTCGTAATTGGACTAAATAAGAAATAACCAGATGAATATCATACAAAGTAAGAAACTGATGAGACAGGGCGTAACCGCCCAGATGAAGGCAGACTTGGAGTTCCCAAGGGAAAAGTTTGTGCGCATGGAGGAAACCACCATCCTCTTGGTGAGCAAGGGCCATGCGCTGTTGGAGGTCAACTTCATCACGTATGAGCTGACAACAAATTCCATCATCACCATTGTTCCCAAATCCACCATTCGGTGCGTTGAGGCAAGCGAGGACTTCCAAGGCTCCTGTTTCTCCTTCGATAGGGATTTCGCCTTGGAGGCTATCCCACGTCTGGAGCCTGACTATATGGACTTTTTGAGAAATTATCCCTTGGGAAGCATTCCTGAACATAGGGCAGTGCCTATCCATGCTGGCATAGGCAACGTGGCTTATTTCCTCTATGAAAGCGAGGGTGCGCATCGAATGCAGATAGCTAAGAATATTATCCAAGGAATCTTGTTGGAGATTTACGATGTGGTCAAGACTAAGTTCCTTGGAAACAAGCCCAAGGTCATCAGCAGGCAGAACGAACTGTTCATGCGTTTCATCCACCTGGTCAACAAGTATGGCGACAAGGAGCGTGAGGTGACTTTCTATGCCGACAAACTCTGTATCACCACTCGATATTTGGCAAGCATATTGCGCAACATCGCCCACGAGACACCCAAGGAAATCATCGACCGCCATTGCATACAAGAAATCAAGACGCTCTTGCGCACCACCAATGATACATTGCAGTCTATCAGCCTACAGCTCAATTTCCCCGACCAGTCGTTCTTTACACGATACTTCAAGAAGCAGACGGGTATGACTCCCAAGGCATTTAGGGCGAAAGAAGAATAGTTGGGAAAGGAAACTGGGGAGTAGGGAACATTCCTTACCCTTGCCTTGCAATGCCTTTATTTTTGGTCTTCCCAATATAGTTTTCTGAAAGAAAGTTTTGTGTTTTCAGAATTTATTTGTACTTTAGCACCGTGAAACGTAAAAACAAGTAAGAATATGGCAGAAATCGTAAATTGTTACCCTGTGGGAGTGCAGACTTTCGAGAAGATTCGAGAGGAGGGTTATCTCTATGTGGATAAGACCAAGTACATCGTGGATTTTCGTAAGAAGAAAATGAGTTATGTCTTTCTGAGTCGCCCGAGACGATTCGGCAAGTCGCTCTTTGCCTCTACCTTGCATGCTTATTTCGAGGGCAGGAAAGAACTCTTCGAGGGACTTGCCATAGCCGATTACGAGAAGGAATGGGTGAAGCATCCTGTGTTCCATTTCGACATGAGTGGTGCCAAGCATTTCGATGCAGAGTCACTGAAAGGCTACCTCGACTTTATTCTTTTGCCTTACGAAAAAATCTATGGCAAGGGAGAAGGCGAGGATACCCCTAACAAGCGTTTGATGGGACTTGTGGAGCGTGCCAATGAGCAAACTGGCGAGAAGGCGGTGGTCATCATCGACGAGTATGATGCGCCATTGCTCGACGTGGTGCATGAGAAGGACAACTTGAAGGAGCTTCGCCTTATCATGCAAAACTTCTACAGCCCATTGAAGAAACTCGACCCATACTTGGAATTTACATTTATCACAGGTATCACGAAGTTTTCACAACTCAGTATTTTCAGCGAGTTGAACAACCTCGACAACATCAGCATGTTCGACCAATACTCAGCTATCTGTGGCATTAGTAAGACCGAACTGACCACGGTGATGAAGCCTGATGTGGAGGGCTTGGCAAGAGCTTTACACATGACTTACGATGAATGCTTGGAGGCGTTGAAAAACTATTATGACGGTTATCATTTCAGCGAGAACTCGGAGGACGTGTTCAATCCGTTCAGTTTGATCAAGGCTCTGAATGGTCAGAAGATAGATTCTTATTGGTTCGGTTCAGGCACGCCAACCTTCCTCTTGAAGCAGTTGGATAAATTCAATACTAATCTCACCAACTTGGAGAGACAAAATGTGGTGCTGAGTTCGTTCGACCTCTCGCCAGAAGAGATGACGGATGCCCTTCCGTTGCTCTATCAGAGCGGCTATCTCACCATCAAGAAGTATGAGCCGATGTTCCAAGAATACACCCTCGGCATCCCAAACAAGGAGGTGCGTGACGGCTTGCTCAACTCCATGATTCCTCACTATGTGAATCCTCGGCGTTCAGACAACACAGCCTTTCTCTTGGGCTTCTGCAAGGCGGTGTATCGCAATGACATCGAAGCGGCATTGGAACACATGCGCACCTACATGGCGACCATTCCATACGACTTGGAGAACCATAGCGAGAAGCATTATCAAACTATCTTCTATCTGATGTTCAGCTTCCTCAACATTTATATCTACACGGAAGTAAAAAGTGCCATTGGTAGGGCTGACGCCGTGATGCACATGCCCGATACCATCTATGTCTTTGAACTAAAAGTGGATAAGAGTGCCGAAGAAGCCTTGGCGCAGATAGACGAGAAGGGCTATATGTTGCCTTATCACGCTGACAACAAGCGGTTGGTGAAAGTGGGCATCAGCTTCGACAGCAAGCAACGCACGATTGCCGATTGGAAGATCAAGGAGGAATGAATCTTATCCGAGCCATCTGCATCTTTGAAAAATGGATGAAAGAGTGGGGAGGAAAAAGAAATAAATGAAACATCCCCTTGTCCGAAGGTTGTGCTTGGACAAGGGGATGTGCTTCTTTTGGGGGATTATGGCTTGGGATGGCTTCTTTGCGCTATTCTTTATCTGAAGCTATAATACTATTCGATGATCTTCCATTCACCACCATTTCTCGAACCTCCGACACGAATGAGCTTGCCAGCCTGTTTCAGTTTCTTGAAATGATAAGAAACACCATCTTCTGTAATTCCACATACAGAAGCAATCTCTTTTGCTGTTATTTTCGGATTATTACGAATTAAATTAATAATAGTATCCGTAGTGGTTTCGGTAGTTTTTGAAGAAGTTTCCGTAGCTATAGCAGGCGTTTCCGTAGTAATTTCTGTAGTTACAGTAGAAGTTTCCGTAATAGTATTAGCACGACTTATCAAAGACAGGCACGTTTCAATTCTATCAGGATTGCTTTTTTCCTCAGATAAAAGATTCTTTCTGTGATAAAATGAGATTTTAAAGCTAATTTTAACACTTTCGGTTTGTGGTGTGTCGCAAGAACTCAGCTTTCCAAGAAGAGCATGGATAAGTTTTGTTGAACAGCAAAGCTTATCCGTGCGTATGATAATAGGCTTTATTTCATATGTTGAAGTCTGAATATCTCTTTTTGTTTTTCTATTTCTTCTTTGAGTTGCTCTTCTGTAGGAAGATAGGTGAGATATTTTGATGCAAAGAGTTGCTTGTTATCATGTAATACCGAATAGCGAGCAATGTCTTGACTGGTTTCAGAACAGAGAAGAATGCCAATGGTTGGATTGTCTCCTTCTGTACGTTTCAAGTCGTCATACATTCTTACATACATATCCATTTGCCCAACATCTTGATGAGTTATCTTGGTCGTTTTTAGGTCAATCAAAACGAAGCATTTCATCAAATAGTTGTAGAATACGAGATCTATGTAGTAATCTTGCGTATCAGTAATGATATGCTGTTGTCTTTCTACAAAGGCGTAGCCCTTCCCCATCTCCATCAGGAATTTTTGGAGGTGGGTAATGATAGAACTTTCAAGTTCACTTTCCGAAAATGTCATCTCTCTTGGTAAACCAAGGAATTCTGTTACCATAGGCGATTTGATGAACATGGCTGGGGTATCTGTATATCCTTTTGTCAGAGCCTTCATCTCGTTCTCTACAACATCTTTATTTTCATCACTTGTTTGTAACAAACGATAGTAATATTGAGAAGCAACATTACGGTCGAGAGTTCTTGTGCTCCACATTTGTTGTGATGCTTCTTGTAGATACCATAATCTTGCTTTGGAATCGCTGACCCTTAATATGCATCTCAAATGAGTCCATGAAAGATTTTGCACGCATGCGTGCAAAATCTCCCAATCTGGGAAGTATAGGTATAACTGTTTGAAATATGAAAGGTTACGAACACCGTAGCCTTGTCCGAATTCTGCCGTAATTTTCTGAGAAAGAACTTTTAGCAATTGTGTTCCATATTCAGCACGCACTTTGCCTTGTTGCTCTTCCTC
>CAVKXW010000108.1:0-10959 GCA_963660215.1 Bacteroidaceae bacterium
AAAATGATGTTAGTCGTGATGGGTCGGTTGAGCCGTGAGGCTCGACCGACCTTTTGTTAATTTAATAAACAATCTGTTACACCAGACAAAGTTTGTTTCATGGAAACATAGTATCTTTGCACCATGAAACGACTAATAAACTATAAACTGATGATCTGGCTAGGCATTTACATCGTCTTTGTATGTGTCTGCCATTCGGCTGCGACTTACCATTTCTACTACATGGAACAATGGAATACGTTCTATTGGGATGTTGACACAGTCTGCCAAACTTTGTCCATGTCGGGTGGCTTGGCCATCTTGATGGCTGACTTCCTCATGCAGTTCTTCAGCTATGGGGCTGGTCCTTTTGTGTTTGGACTTCTGATGACCTTGGTGGCTTATGCACAAAGCTTATGGCTGAAAGATGGCGGACGGTATTTGGGCTGTATCACGGCTGTGGCAATGCTGATGACGCTTATTTCTAATATGGCTAATTTGCTTGCAGGTAGCGTATGCTTCACGATAGTTATGTTTTTGATGGCTGTTGTGCTTCGTTGTCGCAAGTGGTTGAAGGTGGTTGCCATCATCTTGATAGCTCTGTTGGTTAGGAAGAATTGCTTGGTTCGTGAGGGAACGGAGTTGACATTGATGTCTTATCTGCCTTGGATGACAGCAGGAGTGGTGTTCTTGCTCCAAGTTTTTTCCCGATATGTCTTGAGGTATGTAGGCAAATATAATCTGCTTGCCCAGATGGTGGAAGTGATAGGTGTATCAGTGGCATTCTTTGCTTCTTGTTACGATGCAAAGGAGGAGTATATGAAGAAGATATATTGTTTTGTGCGCTTTCAGCAATGGGATGAAATTATCAATCGCAGCAATAGTCGTGGCGGCAGGGATAATGTAACATTTCAGCTTTGTCGAAACATGGCATTGGCACAAAAAGGCGAACTTGGTGAGAAATTCCTCATGTATCAACAAGCAAGCATGAATAGTGTGTTCTCAACAAACATTAGTACGCTGCAAGGCTCAATGCTGTTGATGGATGTTTACTATACGATGGGATATGTGAACCTAGCGCAAATGAGTGCATTCGAGGCTCAAGAGTGTTCCGACAATAAAAGCCCTTATCTCTGGCAACGACTTGTTGATACCAATCTCGAAAATGGTGCTTACGCTGTTGCTGAGAAATATATCAAGAAACTGGAGAGCACATTGGCTTATCGTGAATGGGCTAAGGAACGCCGAAAGTTCTTGTATAATGATGAGGCTGTGAATCGCGACCCTGTGCTTGGCTTGAAGCGTAAGTGTATATTCAAGGATGATTGCCTGATTGGCTCTGATGGATTTGATAAAGACTTAGTTCGCATCGTGGAGGCTTGTCCCGAGCATCGAGCTACTCTAGAATATCTCGGTGCGATGTATATCGTGGCTAATCAACAAGGTGATTTCCTCCGACTGATGAAAAAATACAAGGGTACAAAGGCGATGCCTCGTGTCCCGGTTTCATTCGAGAAGGCGATAAATACCTTTAAGTATCAAGCCACAGAAAGTATGAGGCCAATAAAGTAATCTTAGAAAAATGAAAAAGCTATATACATTATATATAATAGGTAAATTTGGCTGTGTCGCTATGTTGGCATTGCTACTGTTTTCTTGCTCTCGCCATGTAGAGGTGAGCAAGCACCTAGCCTCTAGCCCTGTTATCTTCCCTGACTATAAGGGGGTGACCATCCCTCGTGATATTGCTCCGCTCCATTTCCGTGTGGAGAAGGAGAGGGGAGAAGTGGTGGTTGCCAAGTTTTCCACAGATGGTGGAAAAGTGGTCGAAGTGGATGCTGATGGTAATGATATCTGTATCAGTGCCAAGGACTGGAACGACTTGATGAAAAATGCCAAGAGCCTTTCGATAGAAGTGGTTGTCGATAGGGATGGCGTGGGCTGTGCCTATAAGCCTTTCCATATCGGGGTTTCCAAGGATTACATCGCCCCCTATATCGCTTATCGCCTTATTGAGCCAGGATATAAGGAGTGGTATAAGATGGGAATCTATCAGCGTGACCTGACTAGTTATGAGCAGACTCCTATCATCGAAAACTCGCAGACAGACAACAACTGTATGAACTGCCATACCTTTATGCAACAGAACCCAAGGTACACGATGCTCCATTTGCGTGGTGGGGATTTGGCAGGAACATACGTAACCAAGCATCATGCAAACTTATTGGAAAAGGTGAAAATTGATGTGGATGGCATCAAGTCGCTGGTTTATCCTTCTTGGCATCCAACAGGGAGGTTTATTGCTTTCAGCACCAATGATACCCACCAAGGTTTCCATTCCTCAGATAAGAACCGCATTGAGGTATACGACCAAGCGTCTGATATAGTTGTGGCATCGGATATAGAGGAGGAATCTTGCCATATTATTACTTCTCCATTGTTGTCCTCAAAGGAACATTTTGAGACTTATCCTTGTTTCTCGCCAGATGGCAAGCGTCTCTATTTCTGTACAGCAGACAGCGTAGAGATGCCACGCCGATGTAAGGATGTGAAGTATAATGTTTGTTCCATCGCTTTCAATGCCGAGACGAAGAATTTCGGTACGGAGGTCGATACCTTGTTCTCGGCTCGTACGACAGGCAAGAGTGCTGTGATGCCTCGCATCTCTCCTGATGGCAAGTGGATGGTGGTGACGGTGTCCGATTATGGATGCTTTCCTATCTGGCATCATGAGGCAGATCTCTATATCATCAATCTCCATACAAAAGAGATTCGTCCGCTAACTGCTGCCAACAGCCGAGATACCGAGAGCTATCATTCGTGGAGTAGCAATGGCAGATGGCTGGTCTTTGGCTCTCGCCGAGTGAATGGACTCTATACGATGCCTTACATCTGTCATGTTGATGAAAAGGGCAATGCCTCCAAGCCTTTTCTACTTCCACAGAAGTCGCCAGACTTCTATGACAAGTGCTTGAAGTCATTCAATATCCCTGAGTTTGTTAAGGGTAAGGTGGAGCTTAATAGGATAGGGTTGGACCAATGGCATGATCATCCTCTCTCTAAATGGTAAACATTTAAAATCGCAATAACAATGAAAAGAATCTTTCAACTACTATTCGTGTTGCTGATGATGGCAACAAAGAGTTTCGCACAGTATGGCGGCTTTCCCATCTCTTTCAAGGTGGCTGGCATCGACCGCAACTGCCCTGTCTATGTACCACAGGACATCGAGAAGAACAAGCCGCTCCTCATCGCCCTTCATGGCAGGTGGGGCAATGGCATGGCGATGGTAGACTGCGCCCATTTCGAGGTGTTGGCTGATACCGCTCGCTTCATCGTGGCTTGTCCCGACGGCCTGCCTCGTCCAGAACTGGGGGATAACTCTACGGGATGGGATGCCAACGGACTGACCGATGACGATGTGGAGTTCTTCAAGAAGATTATCGACTATATGAGCGAACATTATGACATTGACCGAAAGCGAGTGTATCTCTGTGGATTCTCGCTCGGCGGCATGATGACCTATCACTGCATCAATGTGGCGAGCGACATCTTCGCTGCCTTTGCCTCAGCCAGTGGTTATCGCTTGAACGAATATAAGCCTGTATATACCAGCAAGCGCCGTGTGCCCATCCTGCATATCCATGGCAAGGACGATGGCTTCGTGGTATACAACAACCTGCAACCGCTTATCGACAACTGGGTGAGGGCTATCGGTGCCAATCCTATACCTGTGGTAGAGGAGAAGGAGGGCATCTATACACGTCGCCATTACCTGCCGCTCGATGGTGGATATGAGTTCGACTTCTATTCGCTTGATGGCTATGGCCATGAATATCGCAACTCGGAAAACTTCAACGAGAGCGAGATGATTTGGAACTTCCTGCGTCGCTACACGCTCGATACTCCTGCCAAGGGTGAAACGACTGGTATCAAGAAAGTAGTAAAAAAAAAGACCAGTCGCAAGTAAGGGCATACGTTAATGCCGCAGGTCAGCACGTGGATAAGAACGCCAAGGGTTTGGTTCTCAAATGTATGGATGGTGGTGAGGTGGTGAAATATTTCAACCGTTAGCAATAAGTTGCCAAATAGAACGTTCTATATAGTAGTAAAAATCTAAATATATACTGATGATAAAGAGAATTTTGATATGTGGCACTTTGGCGATGATGATGTCATCGGCAAGTGCACTGGAAAAGCAAGTGAGTAGTCCTAACGGCAAGCTGTTGGTGACAGTGAATGATAATGATGGCAAGCCTAATTATCAAGTAACCCTCGATGGCAAGGTGTTCTTGGAAAAGTCTGCCCTCGGATTGGATACCAACATAGGCGACTTCACGCAGGGCATGACCATGACCGAGGCTTCGGATGTGCAAGCCATCAGCGACAGCTATCAGCTCGACCGTATCAAGAGAAGTCATGTGGAATATCATGCCAACAAGCAAGTGCTGACTTTTTCCAAGGATGGCAAGAAAGTGTACGACATCATCTTTCAAGTGAGCGACAACGACATCGCCTTCCGCTATCAGCTCTATCCACAGGGCGACACACGTTGCTTGGTGGTGAAGCAGGAGGCTACGTCTTATCGGATGCCAAAGGGCGCAACCTCGTTCCTTTGCCCACAGATGAATCCAATGACAGGCTTTGCTCGTACGGCTCCTAGCTATGAGACCAATTATGACCTCGATGTGCCAGTGGGTACGAAGCTCAGCAATACTGGCTATACTTTTCCGTGCCTTTTCAAAAATGGCAATAATGGCTGGATGCTCCTTTCTGAGACAGGCACCGATGCTGGCTATGTGGGATGTCGATTGATGGGCAAGGCGGATGGCAGCTATCAGGTTGCCAATCCAATGCCTGAGGAGATGAATGGACAAGGATCTGCCAATCCTGCCGTGGCTTTGCCAGGCTATACACCTTGGCGCACCATCACGCTAGGTGCAAGTCTCAAGCCTATCGTGGAGACCACCATTCCATTCGATGTGGTGACTCCTAAGTACAAGGCTTCCAAGAAGTATGAGTATGGCAAGGGTACATGGAGCTGGATTATCGGCATGGACTGGTCGTGCAACTTCGATGAGCAGAAACGATACATCGACTTTGCCGCAGCCATGGGCTATCAGACAGTCTTGGTAGATGCGCTCTGGGATACTCAGATAGGCTATCCTAAGATGGAGGAGTTGGCTCAATATGGCAAGCAGAAGGGCGTAGACCTCTTCCTCTGGTACAACTCTAATGGTTCTTGGAACGATGCCCCACAAGGTCCTCGTGGCATCATGGATAACACCTTGAAGCGTCGTGAGGCAATGGCTTGGATGCAGAAGATTGGCATCCGAGGCATCAAGGTGGATTTCTTCGGTGGCGACAAGCAGGAGATGATGAAACTATATGAGGACATTCTCATTGATGCCAACGACCATGGCATCGAGGTTATCTTCCATGGTTGCACCTTGCCAAGAGGTTGGGAGCGTATGTATCCTAACTATGTGGCTAGCGAGGCGGTGTTGGCAAGTGAGAACCTGCACTTCTCGCAGGGCATGTGTGATGCTGAGGCTAAGAACGCCTGCATCCATCCTTTCGTGCGCAATGCCGTGGGCAGTATGGACTTCGGTGGTTCTACACTCAATAAATATTATAATGCCGACAACAAGTCGGGTTCTCGTCGCATCACATCCGATGTCTTCGCCCTAGCCACTGCCGTGCTCTTCCAAGCACCTGTGCAGCACTTCGCCTTGGCTCCTAACAACATGACCGATGCTCCTGCTTGGGCTATCGACTTTATGAAGAATGTGCCTACCACATGGGACGACACTCGCTTCATTGATGGTTATCCTGGTAAGTATATCATCATGGCTCGTCGCCATGCCGACAAGTGGTATGTCGTGGGCATCAACGCCGAGAAGCAACCTTTGAAGAAGCGCATCACCCTCGATATGTTCAAGTCTGGAGATGCCCTGAATGTATATAGCGACAATGCCAAGTTGGAGGGTAGCAAGAAGCAAGTGAAGCTAGGCAAGAAACTCACCATCGACATCACGATTCCTTGCAATGGTGGTGTGGTAATAGAATGATACTTTCAGTAACAAATACATAAAAATCCCGAAATCACTTGGTGGTTTCGGGATTTTTTATGCACTCTTAAATGAGCTTTATCCTTTTCTTTCCTTCTCTTCCGTCCACCACAATCTTTTCGAAGAGAATGGCTGGGGCGTTAGGGGTAAGGGTGAGGGTATGGATGCCGTCGGATGTGCTAGGCAATTCGACTTCTACTATCTTGTCTACGATGCGAGAGGCGATGGTAGGGTAGTAGATGTTGTAAATGTTCTCTGGCTTCTCGTTCAGTCGCTCGTTGAAGTTGACGACGACTGGCTCCTTGCCGTCGATGCTCACTCCGTAGGTCATGCCTCCCTTGTTCTGATAGTCCAAGGTCGACTTGGTGATGATATGGATGCGTACTTTCTTGGCGTTCATCTTGAACTTGTAAGTGATGCTTGCCCCCTTCACGTTCTGGGTGTATGGCATCAAGGTCATCGCTGCCTTGCTCTTGCCCATGAAAGGAATCTCCGTCCACTTGGCACCTTCTGTTCCCTTGGTGGTGGAAATGGCATCTACCTTGCTATTATAATAAGGTGCTTCTATCTCTACCACACCGTCTTTCTCAGATATGACGCTGCCTGCTGATACTCGATAGAGCTTAGGACAGGTATCCTTGTCGAAGGCATCGTTCCATGAAGTATAGCCGATATGCTTCTGTACCATCATACCGTTCCACTTGCCGCCAGACATCTTGGTGTTGTAGTAATCGCAGATGAGCGAGTCGCACTTGAAGAGTCGCTCGCATTCGTCAGCCCATTCGTTCGCCTTCGGATTGTCTTGCTCATAGAGAGCGTGGTTTTGGGCTTGGGCAAAGTACATCTGGTGCAGATTGCTCATCACCTCGATAGGGAAGAGGATGATTTGGCGATAGGCATCATGATAGGCTGTAGGCAGACTGTTGTATTGGCGCAGGGCATCTGTCTCTAGCTGTAGGTACTGGTTTACCACTGTTTGCCACTCTCCGCTCTCAAGGTCATAGGTGTTCTTGTCGAGCATCTCGGCAGTACACCTGCCATTGTATTTGCAGGTGAGGTTGAGGATGCGAGCTGCCTCCTCTGCCTGTGCCTCGCCAAACTGCTGGGTGCAAAAGTCCTTTACGTGGTCGGTGATGCGGTCTACCGAATACTTGTGAGGATTCCATGCCATGTCCATGAATTGGCTGATAGGATACTCCATCGGCTTGAGGTCGCCCACGTTGAGAATCCAGAGGCGGTCGATGCCATTCTCGTAGGCGAGGGTGAGCTGTTCCCAAGGGTTCTGCACAGGCGTGGCGTTGATAAACTTGGAGTTGCGAGGCGCACCTACGTAGTCTACGTGATAGTACAATCCCCAGCCTCCCTTGTGCTTGCGCTCCTGGACATTCGGCACACGGCGCACGTTGCCCCAGTTGTCATCGCAGAGCAGGAGGGTTACGTCGTCGGGCACCTTCATGCCCTTGTCGTAATAATCCAACACCTCTTTATATAATGCCCATACCTGTGGTGTCTCGCTAGCCTTCTTGCCTGTCACCTCGCTGATAATCTGGCGTTGGTCGGCGATGATCTGTTGCATCAGCTTGGTGTCGGCTTCCTCGCTCATTGCCTCGTCACCATCGCCACGCATACCGATGGTAACGATTTGCTCCGTGCCCTTCATGCGCTCGATGCCCTCACGGAAGAAACGTTGCAGCCCCTCCTTGTTCTTCTGATAGTTCCAGGCACCCCATTCCTTGCGATGGCGTGCATACTCCTGGTGGTTGCGAGCCATCGGCTCGTGGTGTGAGGTGCCCATGATGATGCCCATCTCATTGGCGGTCTTCTCGTTCTCCGTATCGTCGGCATAAAAAGCCCAGCCCCACATGGCAGGCCACATCATGTTGCCTCGTAGGCGGAGCACCAATTCAAAAACTCGCTCATAGAAACGATGGTCGCCATAGTCTGTGCCGTAGGTGTTCTTCACCCAAGAGGTAAGACAAGGTGCCTCGTCATTTAGAAAAATGCCTCGATAGCGAACGGCGGGCTCGCCGTCTGTATAAACGCCTTTGTTGACAAAGATGGAGTCGTGGTGCTCCACAGGTACATCCGCCCAGTCATACCAAGGCGATACACCCATCTGCTGCGACAGTTCGTAGATGCCATAGATGGTGCCTCGGCGGTCGCTGCCTGCGATGACGAGTTGGCCGTCCACGAGGGTGATGATGAATTTCTCTCGCTTGCCTTTCAAGAGATTGGCATTGATGAGCTTCTTCTTGGCTAGCTGGTCGATGGCTGCGGAATGTCCGAGAGTACCGATAATGATGGTTGGCTTGTCGGATGCGCTTGTGCCTTTGATAGCTTCGTTGGTATCCGAGGTGATGTCAATCTTGCCGCCACTAACTTTTCTGAAGTCTTTGGCTAGCGCTCTTGTGGCGTAGCTCACTCCCTTGCAGTCGTTGGCGTCTTGGTAGATGCTCACTTGGTTGCCTGGGTTAAGGAGTAGGTCGCCTTGATGGAATGATACAAAGCGATCGGCGGCATTCGTACCTATGCAGGAAAACAGGGCGATGCCACATACGATGGTTTTCTTCAGGTTGTTTTGTCTCATTGTTGTTATGTGTATCTTTTATTTGTTTGTTGTAATATGATTGCAAAGATACTGAAATAATGTGGTTTTTGCAAGTTATGCGAGTCTCAAATACGTTCTTCTTTGTTTCTGAAAACTATTTGTTACACCACGCAAAGCTTATGATAAAATATATCATTAACTTTGCAACCAAGATTTAATAGTAAAAAACTAAACAAAATGAACAGATTGACATTCTTAGCATCCATGCTTATGATGTTGTGCTTGCCGATGGCTGCACAACAAAAGAGCGGTAAGGCGAGCGATAAGCCCGATCCTAATTTCCAAATCTATCTTTGTTTCGGACAGTCGAACATGGAGGGCAATGCCACCATCGAAGACCAAGACCGAACGGGTGTGAATCCTCGCTTCGTGGCGATGTATGCCGTCGATGACGAGAAGGCGGGATGGAAAAAGGGCGAATGGCATACGGCGGTTCCCCCTCAGGCTCGTCCTAATACAGGACTTTCGCCTGTGGATTACTTCGGAAGAAAGATGGTGGACAACTTGCCCGAAAACGTGAGGGTGGGTACGATAACCGTGGCGGTAGGCGGTGCCAGCATCGACCTATTCAATAAGCGCACCTGCAAGGCTTATCTCAAGAAACAGCCCGACTGGATGAAAGACTTTGCCTCTCAATACAACGGCAATCCATACGCCCGACTCATCGAACTGGCGAAGATAGCCCAGAAGCAAGGAGTCATCAAGGGCATCCTCCTGCACCAGGGCGAGACCGACAACGGTTCTCCTACATGGGCAGCCAGGGTGAAGACTGTATACGATGACATCTTGAAAGACTTGAACCTGAAAGCTGAGGATGTTCCGCTGTTGGTTGGCGAGACGGTACAGAAAGACCAAGGTGGCTCATGCTGGGCTCACATCGCTGTGGTCGACAGCATCTCCAAGACCGTTCCTACGGCTCATGTCATCTCTTCCAAGGGATGCCCGCAACGAGGCGATGGCTTGCATTTCGTTGCCGAGAGCTATCGCGCGATGGGCAAGCGTTATGCCGACATGATGCTCTCGCTGCTAGGCATTCAGCCCGATGCCAACTATCCTCGTGTGGATAAAGACCATCGAGCCTACGTCAAGCTGCATGCGCCAGAGGCAAAGCAAGTGATATTCGACATCTGTGGCAAGAAATACCCGATGAAGAAAGACTTGGATGGTGACTGGTATGGAGTATCAGACCCTTTGGTGGTGGGCTTCCATTATTACTTCTTGAATGTGGACGGTGTGCAGGTGGTAGATCCTGCCAGCGAAACCTATTTTGGTTGTTGCCGAGAGGCGAGTGGCCTGGAAGTTCCTGAGGGCGACGAGGGTAACTATTACCGACCTCAGCAGGGTGTGCCCCAAGGTCAGGTGCGCTCGGTGTCATACTATGCTGCGTCGCAGGGCAAGTTCCGCCGTGCCATGGTTTATACTCCTGCCGAGTATGAGACCAATGCCACCAAGCGTTATCCTGTGCTCTATCTGCAGCATGGTATGGGTGAGGACGAGACAGGATGGAGCCATCAGGGCATGATGCAGCACATCATGGACAATCTCATCGCCCAAGGCAAGGCGGAACCAATGATCGTGGTGATGGAGAGTGGAGACGTGAAGCAACCTTTCATCCCTCGTCCTGGCAAGAATGTCGACGAGGAGCGCAACCAGTATGGCGCTAGCTTCTACGACGTCATCATCAAGGACTTGATACCGATGGTAGACCATACCTTTCGCACTTATACCGATCGCGAGCATCGTGCGATGGCAGGATTGTCGTGGGGCGGTTGCCAAACCTTCAATACCGTACTTCGCAACATGGACAAGTTCTCAGCCTTTGGCACCTTCAGTGGCGCTCTCTTCGGTGTCGACGTGAAGACTGCCTTCGATGGCATCTTTGCCGATTCCTCCAAGTTCAATAGTCAAATCAACTATATGTTTATGGGGTGTGGCTCTGAGGAGAACTTCGGCACACCGCAGATGGTAAAACAACTGAAAGACCTTGGAATCAAGCTAGACTACTACGAGTCTCCAGGTACTGCCCATGAGTGGCTCACCTGGCGCAGATGCTTCCATGAGTTTGTTCCACATCTCTTTAAGAAAAATATTGTAGAATAGCCTAAATCCTACATAAATACTCTTCACTCTTCACGGGCTATGTCTAATTGCTTGTGCCATAAGCAATTACGCTTGTGAAGAGTACAGTCGCACTCTTCACATCTCTTCACACCTCTTCACTTATTCCTAATGTAGGTTGTCTGACATGTAAGCGGCTCCGCGTTTATACCTTGCATAATTCAAAAAAAGCAGTAACAGCGT
>CAVKXW010000109.1:0-6501 GCA_963660215.1 Bacteroidaceae bacterium
TATCACTTCATAAAAGTTATACAAAAATATACCAAGTTATTTTTTAATCATTACGTAGTAAACTTTTCTTGAATAATCGGGGGGCAGAGTTTTAACTTTTCTTTAACTAATTTTCCTCCTTGTCTTTCAGCCCTGTGTACTGGCAGATGGTGGAAGGGTCAACATCTACACCAACACCTTCTATTGGGATAACTAGCAATCTATCCTTTGCGTGGAATAAATCAGCATGGCTAATGCTCCATACACATTTTTGTTCACATAGACTGGCAAAATCGAAATTGCGACAACCTACAAGAGCTAGATACAATTTGTGGCATGAATCAAAGGTTTGAAAGAGAATTTTGACAACCTCGTGCATGAGATTTTATCATGATTCCGAGGTGTGTACCAATGCTTTAGGAGTGATTGAGTAAAGAAACTTATACACAAAACGTGCATTTCTGTAAACTTAGCTTTACTTAAAAATCCTTTGTACAAAGGGCTTTCAGAACTCTTTTTGCGGAAGATGAGGGATTCAAACCCCCGATACCCGAGAGAGGGTATACCGGATTTCGAGTCCAGCGCATTCGGTCACTCTGCCAATCTTCCTTCGTCGTTAGTTTTGTCAGATGCAAAGGTAATACTTTTATTGCATCTGACAAAATATAGGCGATTTTTTTTAACTTAATTAATACTGTAGGCTTCTTCTCTTCTTGCTTTTCGGCTTCTCTTTAGCCCTGGGCCTGCAAAAAACGGTCAGCCTCGATGGCTGCCTTGGCTCCCGATCCTGCTGCCACTACGCCCTGGCGATACACAGGGTCGGCCACGTCGCCTGCGGCGAACACACCAGGAATGTTGGTGATGGCTGTGCCTGGCACTACTTTGATGAAGCCCTGTTCGTCGAGATCGATGTAAGGCTTGAATAGGTCGGTGTTAGGCTTATGGCCTATGGCTAGGAAGAACCCGTCGATGGCAATGTCGAATTTCTCTTCGTCTGGCTCGCCTTTGCGTTTCACAAGGTGGGCACCCTCCACGCCGTCTTCGCCATAGAGCCCCAGGGTGTTGGTCTCGAAGAGAATCTCGATGTTCTCCTTGCTCTTCACGCGCTGCTGCATGATTTCCGAGGCGCGGAGATATGGCTTGCGTACAATCATGTATACCTTTTTGGCGAGGCTGGAGAGATACATCGCCTCCTCGCAGGCTGTGTCGCCACCGCCCACTACGGCTACCGTGCGCTTGCGATAGAAGAAACCGTCGCAGGTGGCACATGCCGAAACGCCTTGGCCACGATATTTCTCTTCGTCGGGCAGGCCGAGATACTTGGCCGATGCGCCTGTGGCTATGATGACGGTTTCTGCCTCGATCTCGTTGCCACGCTCGTCGGTGAGGTGGAATGGGCGAGAGCTGAGGTCTACCTTCTCGATGCTACCGTCGCGTATGTCTGCCCCGAAGCGGGCTGCCTGCTCCTTCATGTCCATCATCATCTGGGTGCCGTCCACGCCGTTAGGATAGCCCGGAAAGTTTTCTACCACTGTGGTGATGGTGAGCTGGCCGCCTGGTTGCATACCCGAGTAGAGCACTGGCTTCAAGTCTGCTCTGCCTGCATATATGGCAGCCGTATATCCCGCAGGGCCGCTGCCGATAATCAATGTCTTAACTTTTTCCATTCTTTATCTTTAAAAAATTGTCTTTTGGCTTGTTGATGATATTTTTCATGCAAAGGTACATTATTTTATTTATATTGCAAAATAAAAATACATTTTTTTCCTTTCTTGAATATTTATTGCTATCTTTGCAGCCGAAAAAGAAAACATAACAACAGATATAAGAATATGAATCAGATTAAGAAGATAGTGCTTACTGGCGGTCCTTGCGCAGGCAAGACCACTGCTATGGTCAAGGTGATAGACCATTTTTCTAGCTTGGGCTATAAGGTTTTTACCATCCCTGAGGTGCCTACGATGTTTACCCAAGCGGGCATGAATTATCTCACCCAGAACAAAGACTTCTTCTTCGAGGGCGAGAAAGCTACTTTCCAAACTCAAGTCGCATTGGAAGACAGCTTTCAGCGCATGGCGGAGACTTTGGACAAGCCTGTCATCATCGTTTGCGACCGTGGCACGATGGACATCTCCACTTATCTCACCCCCGACTTCTGGCAGCGCATCATCTCGGAAGATGGCTATACCGACGCCCAACTCAGGGAGCGATATGATGCCGTCTTGCATCTCGTTTCGGCTGCCGACGGTGCCGAACAGTATTATACCACCGCCAACAACGCCCAACGCTTGGAACAGGCGGACGAGAATGGACTCAAGATAGCTCGCGAACTCGACAAGAAGATTGTGTCGGCGTGGAAGGGGCATCCTCATCTCAGGGTGATTAACAACCACGAGGATTTCAACAACAAGCTGAATCGGGTGCTGAAGGAGATAAGCAATGTCTTGGGTATTCCGCAGCCGATAGAGGAGGAGCGCAAGTTTATCGTCAAGCTGAACGGTGATGTTCCCAATGCCATCGACAGCGACATCGTGCAAACTTATCTCACGGGCGAGCCTAGCAGCGAGATTCGCCTTCGCCAACGTGGTTTCAAGGGTGGCAAGAACGTGTATGTACTAACGTCGAAGAAGCGCGTTTCCGACACAGAGCAGATCGAGACCGAGCGTCAGATTAATTCTACGCTTTACGAGACGATGCTTCAGCAGGCTGACCCTTACCGCTCAACCATTCGCAAGCACCGCAAGAGTTTCATCTGGAAAGGACAGTATTTTGAGCTCGATAGCTTTGAGGAACCTGTGAAGGGGCTTGTGATTTTGGAAACTAAGGGCATTGCCAAGGAAGAGGTCGTGAATTTTCCGCCATTTATAGAAGTTGTGGAAGAGATTACTGGCAACACTAGATTTTATAACTATAATATTGCGCTGAGGAAAATGTAGAAAAAAACTTACATTTTTAGAAAACTCGAAAATACGGGTTAAGCGAAATAAAAATTTCTCTTAAGCAAAAAAATTTTTTCTCTTAACCGAAAAAATTTTTTCTCTTAAGAGAAATTGATTTAACATTTATGCGCCTTAAAACTGAGGCTTTTTTGATAGAGAAAGCTCGAGGTTATTTATTCTTACAAAATTAGGGATATTTGGTTGCCGATGTGAGTTGACTTTAACAATATCTATAAAGAGTTTCTTGTTTTAAATATAATCGGTATTATGGTAAATAGCGGTATTTGAAAAATATGCTGTCGCTCCTCTATGCTTAAATTTTTCAACAGAAATACACCCAATAAAGAATGCCTAGCACGGCAAGCATAATGAGAGCCACTGTGGCTTTGATCATGCAGGTGGCTACCTTCTTGACAATAAACAGGCCTATCACCAAAACGATTAGTGCCAAGGCATAGTACATAAAATTATCCATGATGTTTTTTAGAATGATAAGTTCTATAGAATTGATGTGAAAATGTGGCTGGACATGATTTTTCGGCCGAATTATCGGTCGTTTTTCAATGCCTTGCGAAATTCTGCAGGAATCGGAGTTTCAAACTCCATGGGCTGATGGGTTATCGGATGATAAAAACACAGCACGTAGGCATGCAGGCATAATCTGTGGCAAGGGTCGTCGCCATTGCCATATTTGATGTCGCCACACACAGGATGCCCCATGTCGGCCGTATGAACGCGAATCTGGTTCTTTCTGCCCGTTTCGAGCTTAAACTCGACGAGCGAATGAGCTGTGGTGCGCTCCAGGGTGTGAAAATGAGTAACGGCATATTTGCCTCCGTTGTCGGTGTCGCTGCTGTAAGTGATGTAAGCCTTGTTGTCCTTCAGCCAGTTAGCCACCGTTCCCTCGTCTTCTTCCATCTCGCCCGATACGAGCGCTACATATCGGCGGTCGTATACATTGTGGTGCCAGTCATCTTCCAGGGCAAGCTCGGTCTGCTTGTCCTTGGCGTAGATCATGAGTCCTGAGGTGTCTCTGTCCAAACGGTGAACTACGTGAGCCTGACAGCTTTGCTGGGTTTGGTGAAAGTAATCGTCGAGCACAGCTTTCACGTTAAGGGTTGAGTGTCCAGCAGCCATGCTGAGGATGCCGATGTTCTTCTCTACGACGATGATGTATCTGTCCTCGTAAACGATTTTGATGTATCTGCTTTTGAACACTTCTTGATTCTTTTTCGTCTTGCTGACGCTTACTTTCATGCCCGTTTTCAGTGCGAAATCGAACTGCGTGATGGTCTTTCCGTCTACCTTGATGCCGCGCCCCCGAAGCGTTTGCTTCACCTTGTTCTTGCTCTGCCCCTTCAGGTTTTCGAGCAGCCATTCTAGTAATGGCGCAGGTTTCCCCACGGTATAGTGAACGTATTCTCGAGGGTTGCTGTAGTTGTATTTGTTGTTTTGTAGTCTCATAAAACTTCTATTTTTCATGCAAAATTAATGATTTTCGTCGTAATAGCCAAGAATCTCCCCTATTTTAACTTAAAATTAAGCACTTTTCTGGGATAAAATTCTGATATTCAAATATATTTTTGTAATTTTGCAGCGAAAACGCAATTCGTGTTTGCGCAAAGAGAATGCAAAATCTCAGCGAGGTTAGAATATTAATGTAATAAAACATTTAGGAAAAAGATATATTTAAGAAAGAATGATAACAGTAACAAATCTTGCAATCCAATTTGGAAAAAGAGTGCTTTACAAGGATGTAAACTTGAAGTTCACTCATGGTAATATTTATGGCGTAATCGGTGCCAACGGCGCAGGCAAGTCTACCCTGCTCCGTGCTATCAGTGGCGACCTTGAGCCAAACAAGGGTACCGTGGAGATGGGACCTGGCGAGCGCCTATCCGTATTGGAACAGGACCACTTCAAATACGATGAATATCGTGTGATGGACACAGTGTTGATGGGTCATCAGCCTCTGTGGGAAAACATGAAGGAGCGCGAGCGCCTCTATTCTAAACCAGAGATGACTGAGGAAGATGGCAATCTGGCTGCAGAGCTTGAGCTCAAGTTTGCGGAGATGAATGGCTGGGAGGCTGAGAGCAATGCTGCCCAGCTCTTGCAGAACCTCGGTGTAAAGGAAGATCGCCACGACAAATTGGTGGGCGAGCTCTCAAATACAGAAAAGGTACGTGTGATGCTAGCGAAGGCTCTCTTCGGCAATCCTGACAACCTTCTGCTCGATGAGCCTACCAATGACCTTGACCTCGATACCGTAGAATGGTTAGAAGAATACTTGAGCAATATCGAGCAAACCGTTTTGGTGGTGTCTCACGACCGTCACTTCTTGGATGCGGTGAGCACACAGACTGTCGATATCGACTTTGGCAAGGTGACCATGTTTGCTGGTAACTACTCATTCTGGTATGAAAGTTCACAGCTCGCCCTTCGCCAGGCTCAAAACCAGAAGATGAAGGCTGAGGAGAAGAAAAAACAACTGGAGGAGTTTATTCGCCGATTCTCTGCCAATGTGGCTAAGAGCAAGCAGACAACCTCTCGTAAGAAGATGCTCGAAAAGCTGAACGTGGAAGAAATCCGTCCGTCAAGCCGCAAGTATCCAGGCATCATCTTCCAGATGGATCGTGAACCAGGCAATCAAATTCTTGAGGTGGAAGGTTTGAAGGCATGTGATGAGGACGGAACAGTTCTTTTCGACAATGTGAACTTCAACATCGAAAAGGGCGAGAAGGTGGTGTTCCTCTCTCATAATCCAAAGGCAATGACTGCGCTTTTCGAGATCATCAATGGCAATCGCAAGGCTGAGGCAGGCGAATATAAGTGGGGAGTTACCATCACCACAGCCTATCTCCCACTCGACAATACCGAGTTCTTCCAGAGCGAAAAGAATCTGGTAGATTGGCTGAGCCAGTATGGACCAGGCAACGAAGTGGCAATGAAAGGCTATCTGGGCAGAATGCTCTTTAGTGGCGAGGAAGTGCTGAAGAAGGTGAACGTGCTCTCCGGAGGCGAGAAGATGAGATGTATGATAGCTCGCATGCAGCTGCAAAACGCCAACTGCTTGATTCTCGACACCCCTACCAACCACCTCGACTTGGAAAGCATCCAGGCGTTCAACAACAATTTGGTGGCCTTCAAGGGCAACATACTCTTCGCCAGTCATGACCATGAGTTTATCAATACCGTGGCCAACCGTATCATTGAGCTCACTCCTCAGGGCACCATCGACAAGCTCATGTCGTACGACGAGTATATCTACGACGAGGCCATCAAGGAGCAAAAGGCTAAGATGTACGGATTCTAGGGGCGTGTTTGTGGACGATTATCCATTCTATTTGAAAAAAATAAGGATAAAAAATAGTTTTTATTGTGCCAATTCGACGCAAGCCGAGTTGGCACACTTTTTGTGAAAGTATATAGCAAAATGTAAAAATCATATTTAATATATAAGATTATGTCAAAAGATAAAGAAATCAAGATAGAAGATGCTACAGCTCAGGAGTCTGTTCAGAACGAACAGGTTAATCAGGAGACTGGTACGGAAAATCAAAACCCAAATCAGCAAGCTGAC
>CAVKXW010000109.1:6520-10776 GCA_963660215.1 Bacteroidaceae bacterium
ACAACAAGGCTGACGATGCTGACAAGAAGTCAGAGGGTGAAGAGCTGAACCCTTTAGAGAAAGCTCAGAAAGAGATAGATGAGCTGAAGAAGCAGTTGCTCTACAAGACAGCCGAATTTGAAAACTATCGCAAGCGCACCCTCAAGGAAAAGGCTGAGCTCATCCTTAATGGTGGCGAGAAGACAGTAACAGCTGTGCTCCCCGTGCTTGACGATTTTGAGCGCGCGCTTGCGGACAAGAGCGAGGATCCTAAGGTCATCAAGGAAGGCATGCAGATGATTTTCAATAAGTTTGTGAAGACTCTAGAGGGACTCGGAGTGAAGAAAATCGACACTCGGGACATGGACTTCGATGTAGATTTTCATGAGGCTATAGCCATGGTCCCAGGAATGGGTGACGAAAAGAAGGGCAAGATCATAGATTGTGTTCAGACGGGCTATACGATGAATGACAAGGTGATTCGCCACGCCAAAGTAGCAGTGGGACAATAATATAATGAAGAATTAATAAACAAGGATAATGGCTAAGAGAGACTATTATGAGGTGCTAGGAGTAGACAAGTCTGCATCTGAAGACGAAATAAAAAAGGCTTATCGCAAGATAGCTATCAAATATCATCCAGACCGCAATCCTGGCAACAAGGAGGCCGAAGAAAAGTTCAAGGAGGCTGCCGAGGCTTACGAGGTGTTGCATGATGCCCAAAAACGCCAGCAGTACGACCAGTTTGGCTTCGATGGACCACAAGGCGGTTTTGGTGGTTTCGGCGGTGCTAGCATGGATATGGGCGACATCTTCTCCATGTTTGGCGACATCTTTGGGGGGCATGGTGGCTTTGGCGGCTTCGGCGGTGGAAGCCAGAAGCGGGTTTATCAGGGCGGCGACTTGCGCGTCAGGGTAAAACTTACATTGCAAGAAGCGGCTACGGGCGTCACCAAGCGTTTCAAAATTCGCAAGGACGTAACCTGTCCAGACTGTCATGGCACAGGATGCGAGGGCGGCGCTCAGCCGGAAACATGCTCTTGCTGCCATGGCTCTGGCTATGTGCTGAAGTCAGTGCGCAGTATGTTCGGCATGATGCAAACGCAGGCACCTTGTTCACAGTGTGGTGGTGAGGGTACCATCATCAAGAACAAGTGTAAAAAATGTGGCGGCGAAGGTCTCGTAAAGGGCGAAGAGCTGGTAGACATCAACATCCCTGCAGGTATTGAAGACAACATGGTGGTCACCGTAGAGGGCAAGGGCAACCAAGGCAAGCATAATGGTCTAAATGGTGATCTTCAGGTCGTGGTAACCGTAGAGAAAAACGAAGATTTTGAGCGTGTAGGCAAGGATTTGTACTATAATCTAGTGCTTGACTTCGCCACAGCCACATTGGGTGGCGAGGTAGAGATTCCTACCCTTGATGGCAAGACGACCGTCAAGATAGAACCGGGCACCCAGCCTGGCAAGCAGATTCGTTTGCGCGGCAAGGGAATGCCTGCGATTCAGGGCTATGGCTATGGCAAGGGTGATATTATCGTGAACATCACGGTATTTGTGCCAAAGGCCCTTAGCAAGGAAGAAAAAGAACTCGTCTTGAAATTTAAGGAGTGTGATAACTTCCAGGCAGGCAAAGCCGACAAGAAGTCTCTCTTCGAAAGCTTCAAGAATCTCTTCAAATAAAAACGATATGAGTTTGTGAAGGTTTCCCCGAAAGGGTGTGAATGTTGTCTTTAGGAGATGCCGTTCGCCCTTTCGGGGATTTTGCTATATTATAAATAAGGTATAAAGAAAAATGAATTATCAAGAAACCGTCAATTATCTCTTCGCGAGTACCCCAGTGTTTGAAAAAGTAGGTGCCAAGGCATACAAGCCAGAGCTGCAAACCACGAACATGCTAGATGAACACTTCGGACATCCGCATCTTCGATATAAAACAATCCATGTGGCAGGAACCAATGGCAAGGGCTCTTGCTCTCATACTCTGGCTGCCATCTTGCAAGCCCAGGGCTATAAGGTGGGACTCTTTACCTCGCCTCATCTCGTAGACTTCCGCGAGCGCATACGTGTCGATGGTAAGTGTATGCCAGAGCAGTATGTCATCGACTTTGTAGAGGAAAATCGTGATTTTTTCGAACCTCTTCATCCATCTTTTTTCGAATTGACCACTATCTTGGCGTTCAAGTATTTTGCAGAGCAACAAGTGGATTATGCTGTGATAGAAGTGGGCTTGGGCGGTAGGCTCGACAGTACTAATATCATCACCCCTATCCTATCCGTCATTACTAATATCAGTCTGGATCATACTCAGTTTCTGGGAGACACTCTGGAGAAAATTGCAAGCGAGAAAGCGGGTATCATCAAACCTGGAGTGCCAGCAGTGGTGGGCGAATGGAATAAGCATACGAAACCCGTGTTTGAGAGTAAGGCTGCCAGTACAGGGGCACCTCTCTTTGGCCCAGATGACTTGGGAAACATAGACCTTCCAAAAGCCGACTTTGAGCTGAAAGGTCGTTATCAGCAGAAAAACCAGCTTACCATCCTTCATGCTGTCAAGATATTGAAGGACAGTTGCCAGGTAGTTATCAGCGACAAGGCAGTAGGGAGCGGCTTCGCTCATGTATGCGAATTGACAGGGCTCCGAGGGCGATGGGAAAAACTTGGTGAGCATCCTCTCGTCATCTGCGATACAGGACACAATCTGGCAGGTTGGCAGTATCTGGAACCTCAAATCCAAGCAGTGCCAGCCAAGCGCAAGCATATCGTGTTTGGCATGGTCGACGACAAAGACATCGAGCATGTTTTAGAACTTTTGGAGAAATTGCCAAGAGATACTACATCTTTTTATTGGACGCAAGCTTCAACCCATAGAGCCATCCCCGTGGCGGAACTAAACGAGAAAGCTCTTCGGCATGGACTCAATGGCAAATGCTATCCGTCAGTAGCACAAGCCTTTAACGCAGCCAGAAAGCTAGCAAATCTCGATGACTTTATCTTTGTAGGTGGTTCGAGCTATGTGGTGGCAGACTTGCTCACAGATGTGTTTTAGGATTTTTTAAATCAAAAAGTTGGAAAAAAATTTGTAATACTCGATTATTTTTTGTTACTTTGCAGTACATTACTTTAAACCAAAGTGTGTAACTAAAAAAAATAGATATTATGAATACAGAACCAGCAAATAAGTGTGGTTTGAAAAGAGAAGATTTTCAGACCACAGTGAATGGCAAGAAGACTGATCTCTTCGTGTTGAAAAACAACCAAGGAAACGAAGTTGCAGTGACTAACTATGGTGGAGCCGTGGTAGCTATCATGATGCCAGATAAGGATGGGAATTACGCCAATCTCATTCAGGGACATGACAACATACAAGACGTCATCAACTCTCCTGAGCCATTCCTCAGCGTACTTATCGGTCGATATGGCAACCGTATCAAGGAAGGCACTTTCACCCTTCATGGTAAGGAATATCACCTAGCTACGAACGATGGACCCAACCATTTGCATGGTGGCCCTACAGGATTCCACGCACATGTCTGGGATGCTACACGTATGAGCGATAACGCAGTAGTGCTGAAATATACAAGCCCTTATGGCGAAGAAGGTTTCACAGGTGAAATGACTGTTTGGGTGGCTTATACCTTGACCGATGACAACGAGTTTGTCATCAAGTATCAGGCAACAACTAACAAGACAACTATTTGCAACTTGACCCATCATGCCTTCTTCTCTATCCAAGGTATAGCAAATCCTACTCCTACTATAGAGAATATCATCTGCGAGGTGAATGCCGACTACTACCTTCCTATAGACAAGGTGTCAATCCCTACAGGTGAGATATTGAAGGTTGAGGGCACACCATTTGATTTCCGCACTCCAAAGCCTATAGGCCAGGATATAGATGCAGATAATGAGCAGATAAAGAATGGCCAGGGCTATGATCACAACTATGTGTTGAACAAAAAGGAAGAAGGTGAGTTGAGCTTCGCCGCACGCATCAAGGATCCTGTAAGCTGCCGTACAATGGAGGTTTATACCACAGAACCAGGTTTGCAGATGTATACCGGTAATTTCTTGGCAGGTATCTCTGGTCAGCATGGAGCTACTTTCCCACGTCGCAGTGCAGTGTGCTTCGAGGCGCAGAAATTCCCAGATACACCTAATCATCCTTACTTCCCTAGCTGTAGATTGAATCCTGGAGAGACTTATACTCAGAAGACTATCTACAAGTTTGGCGTAGAGAAATAAAAAGAATCGTATTTCATATGGAGCAGGTACTC
>CAVKXW010000110.1:0-10773 GCA_963660215.1 Bacteroidaceae bacterium
GCCTTGTACCACTCATCTACCATAGGAAGAGCAGCATTGACACGAGCCTCGCCTGGAGAGTGAACGTCTACGGTCATCAAGTACTGAAGGTATTCAGGACGAGCATTGCCTGCCCATACACGAGCCCAAGATAGGAAGAAACGCTGCTCTGGAGTAAAACCGTCCTTTACACCAAGTTTCTCGCTCTTCATCACGTTCTGCAGAGCACGGAAGGCGATGTTAAGACCGCCATTGTCACCGATGTTCTCACCGAGAGTCTGCTGACCGTTAATCTTCTTACCTGCCAACTCTACATTATTGAAGTGGTCGACCAAGATTTTAGTACGAGCCTGGAAATTCTTCTTATCGGCAGGTGTCCACCAGTCGTGCTGGTTACCCGTTTTATCAAACTGGCTACCTTGGTCATCGAAGCCATGGCTCATTTCATGACCAATCACACCACCGATACCACCAAGGTTGGCTGCGTCATCAGCATTTGGGTCAAAGAATGGTGGCTGAAGAATGGCAGCTGGGAAGCAAATCTCATTGGTAGTTGGGTTATAATAAGCATTGATGGTCTGAGGAGTCATCCCCCACTCTGTCTTGTCCACTGGCTTGTTTACCTTGCGAGCAATAGCGTCTCTTGTGAAAAACTCAGAGATGTTTGCCATATTATCATAGAGCGAGAGCGAGTCGTCTACCTGCAATCCGCTGTAATCCTTCCACTTGTCAGGATAACCTATCTTCACGATAAAGTTCTCCAGCTTATCCTTAGCCTGCGCCTTGGTGGCAGCACTCATCCATGTAGCCTCGTCGATACGCTGAGAGAGGGCAGTCTGCAAGTTGTGTACCAGTTCGAGCATACGCTTCTTGCTACTCTCTGGGAAATACTTCTCCACATAGAGCTTGCCGATGGCCTCGCCCAATACTCCGCTCACGCTACCTACGGCACGCTTCCAGCGAGGACGATCCTGCTGTACGCCACTCATCACCTTGCTCAATTCGAAGGCTACGGCACGGAAGTCATCGCTCAGCACACCTGTGGCACCAGAGATAACCTTAATCTCAGCGTATGTCTTCAGATTGTCGAGCGACTCCTCTGCCAAGATTTTCTCTACCTCGTGGATAGGCTCAGGCTGACCTACGCAGATATTTTGGAAGGCAGGGAAACCTGAAGCCAGGAACACATTGCCCCAGTCGATTCCAGGATAGTCGATGACAAGCTGGTTGTAGCTCATCTTGTGATAATTCTTGTCGATGTCACGAAGCTCCACCTGGCTGTAGCTAGCCTTGGCTATACGAGTCTCGATGGCCATTACTGCCTCCATCTTCTTCTGGGCGGTAGCCTCGTCATTGCCTACCATCTGGAAGAGTTTCTTCAGGTAAGCCTTGTAAGCCTCACGAATCTTCACGGTCTGCTCATCATCGTTGAGATAATAGTCGCGCACACCCAGTCCGATACCCGCTTGATCCACCTCCACGAGATTGTTGGCTGCGTCACGTAGGTCGGCTCCCACACCGATCCCATACATCATGGTATTCTCGCCACGAAGGTCGAGCTGAGCGGTAACGAGCTGATACTCTCTGCGGTCATTGATGGCTGCGATACGGTCGAGTATAGGCTTGATTGGAGCCCATCCTTCATTGTTTAGGCGCACGCTGTCCATACGCAGATTGTAGAGCGAGCCTATCTTCTGTCCGAGAGAGCCTTTCTGCTGTGGCTTGGAGGCATATTCGAGAATGATGTTCTGAATACGCTTCTGGTTCTCCTCGTAGAGGTCGGTGAATGCTCCGTTGTCGGTATGCTCTGCATCTAGTGGATGATTCTTCATCCAGTTGCCAGCGGCATAACGATAGAAATCATTACCTGGCTTTATTGACATATCCAAATTGGAAACATCAATGCCTGAGCCCAGTTTGTCTTGCTGGGCAAATGCTGTTGTCGCACTAAGCAACATAGCAGCAAAAAGAATTTTTGTTTTCATATTTTATATTATTGAAAATTGATATTTCTTTCGTTAGACTCCCCTCTCTTCCATTTACTACAAAAAAGCCCTACAAAAGTGAATGCACCATTCATCATCAACAACTCGTAGCCAAACTTATAGTTAAAGTACTGCGATGTCAACGTATCTATCACCAAGCATACAACAGGACTTGCAAGACAAACCCATGGTGCCCAACGATCATTGATCTTGCGCTTGGTCAGCAAGCCAAAAGCAAAGAGACCGAGCAATGGTCCATACGTATAGGAACAGAGTATATAGATGGCATCGATGACACTCGTCGAATTGATTGCCTTGAAAGAGATGATGAAAAGCATGAAGACTATAGCCACCACCAGATGTATAAACTTGCGTAGTTTTACATTGTCTCGCTTTCCTAGAATATCAATGCAAAGACTCGTCGTGATAGCTGTCAAAGCCGAATCGGCACTCGAAAAGCTAGCAGCCACTATACCAATGGTAAAGAGAACCACTACGGTAATCCCCAAAGTTCCTGAAGCAGCAAACATAGGCAACAGGTCATCTGGAGCCTCTGGCAATGCAATTCCTTGTTTTCGAGCCAGCATCATCAACAAGACGCCCAAACTTAAAAACAACAAATTGGCAGGTACAAAAGCAAAGCCATAGCTACAAACATCTTTTTGAGCCTCGCGCAAAGATTTACACGTCAAGTTCTTTTGCATCATGTCTTGGTCGAGTCCCGTCATGACAATAACCACAAAAATACCACTTAAGAATTGTTTCCAAAAATTCTGGCGTGAAACCCAATTATCAAAAACAAAAATACGACTGTGCTCATCGTTCACTATAGCCGCCACAGCCTCGGAAGGAGTCATGCCCAAGGCAGCCATCACATGGTAAATGATCAAGATAAGGGCAGCAAACATGCAAGTAGTTTGGAAAGAATCGGTCCAAACCAAGGTCTTAATTCCCCCCTTGCGAGTATAGAACCAAATAAGCAATACCATCACAGGCACTGTAATCCAAAAAGGCACGCCCACCCCATCTAGCACAAAGCGCTGCAACAGAATGCAAACCACAAAGAAACGAACCGCAGCCCCCGTCATCTTAGAGAGCAAGAAGAACGAAGCCCCCGTCTTATACGCTCGCTCCCCCAGACGTTGCTGCAAGTAACTATAAATCGTGGTGAGATTGAAACGATAATACACTGGCAGCAATAGAAAAGCCACCAAGAAATACCCCACGATGAACCCCAGGCACATCTGAAGATAGCACATATCCGACCGCATCACCATGCCAGGAACACTAACAAACGTGATACCAGAGATAGATGCTCCCACCATGCCAAATGCCACCATATACCATGGCGAGCGGCGATTCGCCCTATAGAAGGTTTCGTTGCTTCCAGCCCTCCTTGCCGTGATGTGGCTGAAAAGCAACAACACACAGAAGTAAGCTAATATCGTTATTATGATTACCATTTCTCTTATATCTCACTTTACAAGTTGCAAAGATACAGCAAATATAGCAAATAACAAAATTATTTGTTATACTTAACAAAGAAATAACATTGCAAAGCTTACAGAAAACAGAAAAGCCTTCGAGAATAACTTCCCAAAGGCTTCTGCGGTGCGTACGAGACTCGAACTCGTGACCTCCTGCGTGACAGGCAGGCATTCTAACCAACTGAACTAACGCACCATAAATCAATATGGAGGAGACAAATTTCAAAATGTGTTGCGGTGCGTACGAGACTCGAACTCGTGACCTCCTGCGTGACAGGCAGGCATTCTAACCAACTGAACTAACGCACCAAAACTTGGTAAGGATTACAAATGATAGAGCGGTGCGTACGAGACTCGAACTCGTGACCTCCTGCGTGACAGGCAGGCATTCTAACCAACTGAACTAACGCACCAACTTGTTATCAAATTGAATCGCTTAACGCTCATTTTTCATTTGCGAGTGCAAAGGTACTATAAATATTTGATTCCACCAAATTTTTAGGCTACTTTTTTACAAAAAACATTGAAAAAGATAAGCATTTTCATACTCATCACCCTTACAGAGCCAATCACGAAGCATTTTATCAGTCTCAAATCCAAGAGATTGCAACATCTGGGCAGCTTTCGTGTTGTTTGTGGCTACAATGGCATAAACTTGATGAAGATGCAAAACATGCTTGGCATAATACAAAAGCTGCTTGACTGAAGCTTGCGCCAAGCCCCGCCTTTGAAAGGCAGGTGCGATAACTATCCCCAACTCTGCGCGAAGATGCCGTGGATCGAAATTCACCAAATCCACGATCCCGACCTGAACATGATCTTCGTTCTCCACTATTAATCTCACTTGCTTATCTGCATAGATGTCAGCAGAAGAATTTGCAATATAGTCAAGTAGCACCTGTCTTGAGTAAGGCACATTGGTGTTTCCCACCTCCCATAAGCTGGCATCATTCTCTATTTGGTAGAGAAAATCAAGATCTTCTACCTCCAATGCCCTCAACTGGATAGATTGTTCCCTTTTTATATTTTCGTTCATAATTATTTTCTCAAAGATACCCACCATGAAACACATCATAATAAAATATGTACACGCGTACCTATTATTATAAAAATGATACATCATTCATTATTTACATAAAGCATCAGCTCGTCCTTTTCCATCACATCTCGCTCAGTAATCACCTTGCCAATACTCTTGGTATAAATGGCAAGCTTTGCATCCGTGCCACTCTTTACAGCCAGTTGATGCAGAATTTCATCATAGCTCAGTTCGTCTGCATCAAAAAGCATATAGCGAGAAGCACCGACTTTTGCTGAAGAAAAAAATCCTAGTTTTTCACGTAACCTGTCCACCAACATCTTGACCAAAGCCACGGAAGCACGAAAATAGATCGCCATCTTGATAGGCAAGCTCAGCAACAAACTCATGCCTGCATAATGCTTTCTGAAAAAGATGAGCATTGCCTCATAAAAGACATGTACATAGCGAAAGCTCGATTTCTCAGTACTCTCCCCTTTATAGTGAAGAATATCCACTGGCAAATAATAGTTGTTATATCCGCCCTTCAAGATACGATACGACAAGTCAATATCCTCTCCATACATAAAATAATCTTCATCAAGCAGCCCCACTGCATCCAGAACAGGGCGCCGCACCATGCAAAAGGCTCCACTCACGACCTCTATCCTGCCCGGTTTGTCCCATGGTAAGTAGCCCATATAGTAATGCCCAAAACGATGATGACGAGGGAACTTACTACACAAACCTATCATTTTATAAAAAGCGACCATAGGCGAAGGCAGTCCACGCCTGCTTTCCCTGGCAGGCTTGCCATCCGCCCCCAACATTCTCACGCCTAACGCTCCCGCGTCGGGATGCTCCACCAAGAACTCCACACATTGTTCCAAGACATGTTCTCCCAAGATGGTGTCTGGATTCAGGAGCAACACAATGTCGCCCTTGCTTTGGCGGATAGCCATATTATTGGCTCGCGCAAATCCATGATTATGCGCACACCTAATAACCCTCAAATTCGGAAAGCGATCGCCTGGATAGCGCCTGGCCAAATACTGCACCGTGCCATCCTTCGAATGATTGTCTACCACGATAACCTCTGCCTTACACTCCATCTCACCATGTTCCAGCACGTCAATGGCTCTATGTACCGAATGCAGGCACTGGTCTAGATAGTACTTGACATTATAACTTACAATGACGACAGATAGTTTCATGTAGTTTCCTCCTCGCATCTATCTGCAGACGGATAAACGAAGAAGAGACAGAGCACCAATATGATTGCCATATAGCCAAAAGCCGGAGCCATCGTCTGATAATACATAAACGTATTCACCAACATAGGCAAGCAGAGCATATTGAGGCGTGCCGTGCCCCATGGCAAGAGGGCATCCCCCTTGCGTTCCACCAACTGGCGACGCACCCACTTCAAGCTGAAGAGTTTGAGCGCCACAGGAATTACCACAATGGTAAGCAGCTCCATGACCACCGTGATGACATAAACCAACGTCACATCCCCAGCGATGGTGGTTGGCTCTATGATTTCCAGCTCATAGAGAGCCACCAAAAGCAAACCGACCAAGAGCATGAAGATAAAATTGGTCATCAATATACGTTGTACTTGTTTGATATTCATTTCTCTTACATCATTAATGTTCAAAAGGCGTTCTGTTCAGGATGCTCCTGCCTAGTGTCACCTCGTCCGTATACTCCAGCTCATCACCCACGGAGATACCCCTGGCGATGACTGAGAGTTTCACAGGATAATCAGCTAGTTTGCGCGAGATATAGAAGTTGGTCGTATCTCCCTCCATCGTACTGCTCAGGGCAAAGATAATCTCCTGGATGCCACCAGCGGCCACCCTCTCTACCAAAGAATCGATTTCGATATCGGAGGGACCGATACCATCCATAGGCGATATTACCCCGCCCAGCACATGATACAAGCCATGAAACTGCTGCGTGTTTTCTATCGCCAGGACATCCTGCACATTTTCGACCACGCATATCGTCGAGGCATCACGTCGCACATCAGAACAAATAGGACATACATCCGTATCGCTGATATTATGGCAGACCTTACAATATTTCACCTCACGCTTCATTCTAGAAATGGCATCAGCAAACTGCTCCACCTCTTCATCATCTCGCCTGAGCATATAAAGTACAAGGCGCAAAGCTGTTTTGCGCCCTATACCTGGCAGCTTGGCAAACTCGCCAACCGCTTTATCCAACAAAGCCGAAGAAAACTGCTGTTGCATTTTTTTCGTTTAGAGATAAACACCGATGCCCACCTTCAAACCTACGGTAGAATAATTGGAGTGATCCTTAAAGCTCTGGTCGTAATATACAGCAGGCTCGATAGTTACCGACTTGCTGACGAAGAAAGAATAACCAATCTCCACACCTGGCATGAAATCGTTATAACTACCCGTATGCGCCAACTTCACACCAGCGCCAATATACAAGCCATTTTGCTCGACATAGAATCTCCCCTGGGCACCCACGGCGAGATAATCCTTAGCGCCCTCCACACCAGAGTGATTATACTCCAGCTGTCCGAGTACCATCCAATCGTCGGCGATGAAATAACCACCTTTTGCCTGAATGCCCAGACTAAGGTCTTGCGAACCATTATAACTCAAGTTGAGGCCTGTCAACGACGCGCCACAATACTTCTTTCCACTTTCGAACTGGGCATGCGCTGCTGCCGTAGTGAGCAGAGCCACAGCCAAAATAGCCAATTTCTTACGCATAATTCAATGTGTATTAAATGAATAATTCCTTTTATTAAAATATGTCGAGAAGGCATGCCTTTCTAGGCAATGCCTTTCTGATATTTTCGATACCACGAGAAGAACCAAACGAGGGCCACCACCAGAACGATGACACTTCCCGAATAGCCCAAGCAGCCGTCCAATCCCAAAGCCTGAGGCGACACCAACAGGAAGGTAGAGCAAACCACGGTCATGAACACGGCAGGAACCAAGGTGATGACGAAAGGTTTCTTCTGCTGAACCATATATACCGTCAATGTCCAGAGCGTAAATACGGAGAGCGTTTGGTTAGCCCATCCGAAATATTGCCAGATGATGTTGAAACCATCAGGATTTTCCATCTGCCAAACCAAGATGCCCACGGTAACGGCAAACAATGGCACGCAGACATAGAGACGCTTGCGCATAGAGCGTTGCTCCAAGCCGATAGCCTCGGCGATGATGAGTCGGGCACTACGCAAGGCTGTATCTCCACTGGTGATAGGAGCCGCCACGACACCCAGCAAAGCCAAGATGCCACCAGCCACGCCCAGCCAGCTAGAGCAAACAATCTTCACCACGGTAGGCGCACTGAAGTTCTGGATGAGCGACTGTCCGCCATCAGCCTGCGCGATGAACTGCTGCACCTCCTCTGGGCTCACGCACTCGCGCCACCCACCATAATAGAAGAAATACATAGACACCGTGGCCCAAATCAAGGCAACGATACCCTCGGTTATCATCGCACCATAGAAGATAGGACGACCCATTTTTTCATTCTTCATGCAGCGAGCCATCAATGGGCTCTGTGTGGCATGGAAACCACTAATCGCACCACAGGCGATGGTAATGAAGAGGCACGGGAAGAGCGGACTCTTCTCCATGAATGGCTCTGTGCCCAACCACGCTGGGTTCTCATTGAGATTGGATGCCTGCAAGTTGCTCCACAACTCAGGCAGCGACGGCCACTTCACGAACAAGCCAATCATCAAGGCGCCAGCCATGAAGAGCAGCGAGAAGGCGAAGAGCGGATATACCTTGCCTATAATCTTATCGATAGGCAGCAAGGTGGCGATGATGTAATACACGAAGATGACGATAATCCAAAACATCTGGCTGCCCAAGAAGCCATAAGGCACACAAAGCCCATTCAATATAATGGCAGGGCTATACACGAACACCGCACCTACCATCATGAGCAGCAAGACGGAGAAGACGAGCATCACCTTCTTGGTGTTGCCGCCCAAGTACTTGCCCACAAGCTCAGGCAGACCGGCGCCCCCGTTGCGAAGGCTGAGCATGCCGCTCATATAATCGTGCATGGCACCAGCGAAGATACATCCGAAGATAATCCACAGATATGCCACCGGACCATACCATGCGCCCATGATGGCACCAAAGATTGGTCCCGTTCCCGCAATGTTGAGGAACTGAATCATAAAGATTTTCCAACTAGGCAGAACCATGAAGTCGACACCATCGGCTTTGGTCACCGCAGGCGTAGGACGATCGTCGGGACCGAACACATGCGCCACAAACTTTCCATAAAGAAGGTAACCCAACACAAGAGCCACCAAACTAATAATGAAACTGACCATTTTTCTTTTATTGTTTTTAAATTTCTCTCTTTTTTACCGCAAAAGTAACATTTTTATTTGAAATACGGAAAAATATTGCTATCTTTGTTGCCAAATTGTAAGATTATGAAGAGAATTAAGATATTTTTCATCCTTTTATGTCTAGTTTTGGGCATAAAAGCACAGAGTTTTGTGTACAACGACCAAGCTCCCAAATACGAGGTAAGGGCAGTATGGCTTACTACGATTGGAGGCATCGACTGGCCACACTCCTACGCCCAATCTCCCCATTCCGCCGAAAAGCAGAAACAGGAATTACGCAACATCCTCGACCGATTGCAAAAAGCAAGGATCAACACCGTGCTCATCCAAACACGCGTGCGAGGCACCATGATTTACCCATCCACCTACGAGCCTTGGGATGGTTGCCTTTCCGGCTTTCCTGGAAGAACCCCAGGTTATGATGCCCTTCAGTTTGCCATCGACGAATGCCACAAACGTGGAATGGAACTCCACGCATGGGTAGTAACCATCCCCGTGGGCAAATGGAACGCACTGGGATGCAAACAACTACGCCAGAAAATGCCAGGACTCATCAAAAAGATAGGCCCCGACGGATACATGAACCCAGAGGATTCACGCACGGGAGACTATCTAGCCAACATCTGCAAAGAAATCACCCACAAATATGATGTAGACGGCATTCATCTCGATTACATCCGCTACCCAGAAACTTGGAACATCAAGGTGAGCCGAGAGAAAGGAAGAAACTACATCACACGCATCGTAGAAAAGATACACGATGCCGTCAAGGCAGAAAAGCCTTGGGTCAAAATGAGTTGTTCGCCCGTAGGAAAATACGATGACCTGAGTCGCTACTGGAGCCATGGATGGAACGCCTACACCAAAGTTTGCCAAGACGCCCAAGGCTGGCTGAAGAAAGGACTGATGGACGAGCTCTTCCCTATGATGTACTTCAGGGACGAACAGTTCTATCCATTCGCCATCGACTGGCAAGAACAGAGCCAAGGCAAGATTGTAGCACCAGGGCTGGGCATCTACTTCCTCGACCCCAAAGAAGGGAAATGGAAGATAGGAGATGTAACCGCCGAAATGTATCATACCCGAAACCTCGGCATGGGCTACGCCTTCTTTCGCAACAAATTCTTGCTCGACAACAAGCAGGGGATACTCGACTTCACCGACAAGTTCAACGAATATCCATCCCTTGTCCCGCCGATGACCTGGGCAAGCAACAAACAGCCACAGCAGCCACAGCAGCTAAACGTAAGTACAAACGGCAGCACCATCAGCATCACATGGAGCAACCCAAGTTCTTACACAGACGGTTCTCGCATAGCTACACCTTATATATATAATAATGTATATGCCAGCCGCCAATACCCTGTAGATGTAAACGACGCTCGCAATCTGATAGCCACACGACTGGCGGGCAACACATACACCATTCAAACTCCAGAAGCGAAAGACCTGCATATCGCCGTTACATCCATGGACGGATATGGCATGGAGAGCAAACCTGCGCAAGAAAAAGAACTGGATTACCAAAGAACAGGAAAGCATGTCGGAGCCGCAAAGATGTTAGTTTGCAAAGAAAACAAGGTTTATCTAGCTGATGCCGCAAAAAATATCATTGCCGACTACTTGATGATTGAAACGCTACAAGGTGGTGATGTCGCCCGTTTCAAAACAAGCGACAATACTCTAGATGTCAACAACTTAAGCGATGGCATCTATCGCGTGGTAAGCATCAACAAAAAGGGATACAAACATACCTTGGGTACCTTCATCAAGAAAGAAAATAAAAAAAAAATAGAAAAAAGTTGCGAAAAAATTTGGTAGGTTCAGAAAAAAGCAGTACCTTTGCACTCGCAATTCAGAAATGAGGCATTTAGAAGTTGCACCCTTAGCTCAGTTGGTAGAGCAACTGACTCTTAATCAGTGGGTCTAGGG
>CAVKXW010000111.1:0-10679 GCA_963660215.1 Bacteroidaceae bacterium
GTCCGATGGCATCGTAAATCTGAGAGGATTGTCCTATGTTGTAAAAAGAGAACAAGGTAAGTTTGACTTTTGTATAAGAGTTGTTGAGAAAGGAAAGGAAGGACATTTGTTGTTCGTACTAGAGAATAAGTTTAAGAGTATTGCTAACAAGAGTCAATTGGAGCAGTATCAACAGAAATGTTGTACAAAGACGAACAGCCCCTATCTTCTACTTCTTACGCTAGTTACGGATTTTACAGAAAGGTCATATATTGAGGAAAAGACTTTGTGGAAAATAAAAGATTATGCTACTTATGCAACAATATTAAAGAATGCACTTTCTGATAAGAACATATGTTCGGTACCGACTTTAGATGTGGGGATTATCAAATGTTACGTAAATTTTATAAATGTGTTTTCAAAAGCAGTCAATACTTATAATTGGGATGAGAAAGAAACATGGTGTTCGTTAGTAAAGAAAGAATCTTTTGCTAATCTACGTTGTGAAGATGTATGGCAAAAGAATGTGTTTCATCAGTTTGCGCAAGAATTAGCCAAAGCGCTTGTTGATAAAAACGTATGCAAATATGAAAATATAGATTTCAACTCGAATGATTCTCATATTTTCGAGGATTATGAAAAGGAACGTAAATCAAGTTTTTATATCGGTGTGAAATTCTATCGTACGGAAGCTCTTGTAGAATTGAAGCATTACTTTAAAGATGGTATAACTCTTACGTTGCAGCAGCAAGGAACAGATGCTTTGAGAATTGGCATTGTTGTGCAAAATCGTAAGGCATTCTTTAATGGTAAATATACGAAGAAGCCTAAAACTAAAGAAGCTAAGGCTGCATGGAATGATTTGTTGGAAGAAAAGATAAGTAGTCTTAAACTTCTGAAGCTCATGCCAAGACCCAATACGGATTGTGGCTATCATACTTTTGAAAGTGGCGACTATGGCTTTTACTATTGTAGTTATCCGTCTGATAAAGACCTTAAAAAGGTAAGAGTAACACTCCAAGAGATGGTGCATGTGTTTGATAGAAGTCTAAGTCTGTGTACACAAGCAAGGGGGAGAATTATTTATACGAGGTATTAGAAACTTAAAGGTATGAGTAACAAAGAAAGGAGCGTGTCAATCGCAGACACGCTCCTTTCGCAATTTTATAGGTGATACCTATTTAGATTCCGCTTTACAGAGGATACTCCTCGAAAGCATAGAGTACAGTACTTAAATATCTCTCTCCTGTATCTGGCAAGAGAGCGACAATCTTCTTGCCTTTATTCTCTGGACGCTTGGCTATCTCGGTGGCTGCGAATGCGGCTGCACCAGAAGAGATACCCACGAGCAAGCCCTCGGCCTGTGCCAACTCACGACCTGCCTTGATGGCATCGTCGTTCTGCACGTCGAACACTTCGTCGATGTATTCGCCTGAGTAAGTCTTAGGGATGAATCCCGCACCGATGCCCTGAATCTTGTGAGGACCGCTCTGTCCACCATTCAACACTGGGGATGTGGCAGGCTCCACGGCGATGACCTTTACGTTAGGGTTCTGCTCCTTGAGGTACTTGCCGATACCCGATATGGTTCCACCTGTTCCAACGCCAGCCACGAAGATGTCAATCTCTCCATCAGTGTCTGCCCAGATTTCCGGACCCGTTGATGCGTAGTGCTTGGCTGGGTTGGCAGGGTTTTCGAATTGTTCCAAGATCACTGAGCCTGGGATAGAGTCACGGAGTTCCTCGGCAGCCTTGATGGCACCAGGCATTCCGTCCTTTCCGCTCGTCAGTTTAACCTGTGCTCCGTAAGCCTTTACGAGGTTGCGGCGCTCGATGCTCATCGTCTCAGGCATGGTCAAAATCAAGTGATAGCCCTTCACGGCTGAAACCAATGCCAAGCCTACACCTGTATTACCACTGGTAGGTTCGATGATGGTGGCACCTGGCTTCAAGAGACCTTTCTTCTCGGCATCCTCTATCATGGCGAATGCGATGCGGTCTTTTACGCTACCGCCTGGGTTGAAAAACTCCACCTTGGCGATGACTGGGTTCTCCAATCCCTTGGAGGCTGAGTACTTGCCCAGCTCCACCAAAGGGGTCTTACCGATAAGGTCGGTAATTTGATTATATATCTTTGCCATAGCAATTTCTAATTTGTCATTTCTAATTTCTCATTACTTCACGTATGTGAATGCCTCGTCGAGTGCCTCCAGCAAGTCGTCGATGTTCTCGATACCAACGCTCAAGCGGATGGTAGAAGGGTAGATGTGCTGCTCCTCCAACTCCTCTGGACTCATCTGAGAGTGGGTAGTGGTAGCTGGGTGGATAACGAGCGACTTCACATCGGCTACGTTAGCCAACAATGAGAAGATGCGCAAGTGGTCGATGAACTCCCAAGCCTCTTTCTCGCCACCCTTGATCTCGAAGGTGAAGATGCTTCCTGCACCGTTAGGATAAAGCTTCTTGTAAAGCTCGTGGTCTGGGTGAGATGGTACGGATGGGTGGTTAACCTTAGCCACCTTAGGGTTGTTCTCCAAGTACTCCACTACCTTGAGGGCGTTCTGTACGTGACGCTCTACACGGAGGCTCAATGTCTCCAAGCCTTGGAGTAGAATCCAAGCGTTGAATGGAGAGATGGTAGCACCTGTATCACGAAGGATGACGGCACGAATACGAGTAACGAAGGCTGCTGGACCTGCTACATCTGCGAACACTGCACCGTGATAAGATGGGTCTGGCTTAGCCAATGTAGGGAACTTATCTGCGTTAGCCTTCCAGTCGAACTTACCACCATCTACGATGACGCCACCGAGAGATGAACCGTGACCGCCAATGAACTTAGTGGCAGAGTGAACCACGATGTCAGCTCCGTGCTCGATAGGGCGGATGAGGTATGGAGTGCCGAAGGTATTGTCGATAATCAATGGGATGTTGTGGCGGTGAGCAATCTCGGCGAGCTTGTCGATGTCGGTGACATCAGAGTTAGGGTTGCCGAAGGTCTCAGCGTAGAGAGCCTTGGTGTTAGGCTTGATGGCTGCCTCAACCTCCTCGAAGTTGCGAGTATCTACGATAGAGTAGGTTACACCCTGTGTGGTCAATGTATGTGCGATAAGATTATAAGAACCACCGTAGAGGTTGTTGGCTGCTACGATGTGGTCGCCGTTCTGAAGGATGTTCTGCAAAGCGTAGGTTACGGCTGCTGCACCAGAGGCTACTGCCAAGCCAGCTACACCACCTTCGAGGGCTGCTACACGGTCTTCGAATACACCCTGAGTAGAGTTGGTCAAGCGACCATAGATGTTGCCTGCGTCACGAAGACCGAAGCGGTCGGCTGCGTGCTGAGAGTTGCGGAACACATAGCTAGTGGTCTGGTAGATAGGCACCGCACGAGCGTCGGTGGCTGGATCTGGATTTTCCTGACCTACATGCAACTGAAGTGTCTCAAAGCGAAGTTTCTTTTCTGTACTCATAATCTATGTCCTTTCTTTATTTAAATTGTTACTATTCTCGTTTATTCATTTATATAAATAAGAGTGTCTCTCGGAAAGTCTTCCGACAGGGGCGCAGTGGGTGCATGGAAGCCCTCATCTAAAAGCCCTAGCCAATTACTTCTGATTGACGGTGCAAAGATACGGCGAAATTTTGGGTTAGGAAATAGCACAGTAGTGGCATTCTGACTACCACGTTTGTGGTATTCGAATATTTTAAAATTCTTATAATATAGCCATAAGTATATAAAAAATGACAGTTATGGCAGTGGTATGAGTGATATTGCTGCCATAACTATGTTAAAAATGATAGTTATGGCAATGGTATCCTTGCATATTTCAAATAAAAATATTATCTTTGCAGCGGATAAAAGTAGAATAACTATCAGAAAAATAGAATATTATGGCTAATAAGGATATTATAGGGCGTCAATATGAACAAGATTTGATTGCTGATCGATGCAATAGCGATAAGGCTGAGCTTATTGCTGTCTATGGTCGTAGACGTGTGGGAAAGACATTTTTGATAAAGAAAATGTTTAATGACCAGTTTGCTTTCACTTTTACAGGGATGTATGAGGCATCTCGTGTCATTCAGTTGGAGCAATTCCGTATAACCTTACAGCAATATAGTGGACAGGCTGTTCCTAGATTAAAGGATTGGTTTGAAGCTTTTTCTGCTTTACGTCAATATCTAGCAACTCTTTCTACGCAAAAGAAGGTAGTTGTTTTTTTGGATGAGTTACCATGGATGGATACTCCTAAAAGTAACTTTATCACAGCCTTTGGGTATTTTTGGAATACATGGGCTTCTATGTTTTCACCGCTAAAGTTGATAGTATGTGGTTCTGCCACAACCTGGATGCTGTCTCGTCTTATTGGTGACAAGGGAGGATTGTATGGTCGAGTAACCCGTGCCATTTATTTGGCTCCTTTTACATTAGGTGAAACGGAACAATTCTTAAATGAGAGGAAAGGGATGAACTTAACGCGCCAGCAAGTGCTTGACATCTATATGGTGTTAGGAGGCATTCCATATTATCTTGAGATGTTAAGGGATGGAGTGCCTATGGATACCAATGTAGATTGGTTGTTCTTTAAAAAAGGTGCTCCATTGCAGGTTGAATTTGATTTTCTGTTTCGTTCTTTGTTCAAGGATTCCTTGATTTACCGCAAGGTTGTGGAAACGCTTTCTGAAAAAATGAAAGGAATGACGAGAAAAGAACTGATTGGGGCTATGAAGTTGAAGAGCGGAGGGGTGCTTTCTGAAATTTTGGATAATTTGGAAAAGTGTGATTTCATTAGGAAATATTCTGCTGTAGGTAAGAGTGAGCGAGAAGCTCTTTATCAGTTAACAGATATGTTTTCTCTGTTTTATCTTCGTTTTGTTGCTAACAAAAACAGTCAGGATGAGCAATTCTGGAGCAATATGCGTAATGATGGAGGTCGAAACGCCTGGAGCGGCTATGCCTTTGAGCAGGTTTGCTTGCATCATATCCGTCAAGTTAAGAAGGCTTTGGGAATATCGGGCGTATTGGCAAATGTTTACTCTTGGTCTAGCCGGCCCTTTGTCGATGTTACGGGTGCCGAATGGAAAGGTGGTCAGATAGATATGCTTATCGACCGTGCCGACGCTGCCATCAATATCTGCGAGATGAAGTATGCTCAGGATGAGTATACGATAACTGCTGAGTATGAGCAGCGTTTGAGAGAGCGCATGTCATCCTTCCGTGCTGCCACAAAGACGAAGAAAGCCTTGCTGCATACTTTCATCACCACTTTTGGCGTGAAACGAAATATGCATAGTGGATTAGTGAATAGCGAGGTGAAGCTGGATGATTTGTTCTCCTTATAGTATTCTTTACAGAAATGTAAATGAATTCAAAAGTTCCTTCAGCTTTTAGTGGAACTAATTGTAAATCAGTAAGTTTTACTGAAGGAACTGCTTTGGACGTTTGTCCAATATTCCCCCGAAGGGATAGAAATGCTCTTCCGAGGGGACAATGATATGTTTGTGGACGGTCAGTATACTATCTTCCGTGGTTTTCTCAGCCAAGTGGCAAGAGCTTTTGACTATGCTGGCAAGACCTTTTGACTAAAGTCGAAAGGTCTTGCCACTAGCGGACAAAAACTTCTGATGTTGTTTTCTTTCACTTGAAGAACTAGCTTCTTGTTCTTGAAGAACTACTCTCTTATCCTAGAAGGACTAGTCTCTTACCCCAGAAAAATATTTTTTTCGCCCTTCTCTTTCTTATCTTCTCTGCTAATATAGGCTGTTTCCTTTGCAAAATGCAAATCTATCCCATCCTCCTCTTCAAACGGTATCGGATTTATCCCCTTGTAAAAGTTCCTTCAGTAAAACTCATTGATTGATAGGTAGTTAATCGGAATACTGAAGGAACTTTTGATTTTCTTTTATTATTTTATCTCCATTCCATATTTTGTGTTACATATTTTATGGAATGCAAAGATAGTGCCTTTTATTTGAAATACTAAAAGAAATGAGCTTGAAATATGAGAAAATAAGGAAAATCACAAAAATACAAAATTAATTGTCGTAAAAATGTAAAGTAAAATACCGTTGTCGTTTTACATCTCGCAGATGGTCGCTATGCCTTGATAGAGTGCAAACTTGGAAGTCGAGAAATAGATGATGGAGCCAAGCAAATTCACCAAAAATTGGCGATAGGTGTGCTAAATCTCCTAAAAAAAACTAGATTTAGCACACCTATCGCCTATTTCTAGACTTTTTTTCGTATTTTTGCAGTCAATTTAAACAATTTGAATATGGAGTATAATAAGAATATTATTGGTAGAAGGTATGAGCAAGACATCTTGCATGCTTGTGTGGAATCGCCGAGGGCTGAGTTCATTGCAGTCTATGGAAGAAGGCGTATAGGCAAGACATTTTTGGTAAAGCAATTCTTCAATGAAATATTTGACTTTTATACAACAGGCGTTTATCAGGTGGCGAAGACTGAGCAATTACGAACTTGGCAAGAACAGTTGCGCAAGTATAGTGGAGTGAAAAGAACAAAACCAAAAGATTGGTTTGAGGCATTCGAACAGTTGGAAGAATATTTGGAAACAAAGAAAGAACAGTCAAAGATAATTATCTTTATAGATGAGTTGCCTTGGATGGATACGCCTAAATCCAACTTTATTCGAGCGTTAGAGTTGTTTTGGAATAGTTGGGCCTCGTCTCGTCAAGGACTGAAACTTGTGGTGTGTGGTAGTGCCACGACATGGATGACTAATAAGTTGTTGGGCGACAAGGGAGGATTGCATAATCGGGTAACTCGGTCTATTCGCTTGGCTCCATTTTGTCTTGCTGAAACTGAGGAATATTTGCAAAGCATAGGAATAGATTGGGAGCGTCAAGAAATATTAGATGCTTATATGGTACTGGGCGGCACACCATTCTATTTGTCTTTATTGAATCCTGAACTCAGCTTGTATCAAAACATAGATGAGCTGTTTTTTGGCCGTGACCCAATGTTGGCTTCAGAATATGACTTCTTGTTCAAATCTTTGTTTAAGGATGCCGCTTTGTATAAAAAAGTGGTGGAAACATTGGCAACCAAACTGAAGGGATTGACTCGTGAAGAACTTGTCTGTCTTTTAAAAACTCATAATAATGGCAAGTTGTCGGAAGTCTTGGACAATTTGAAGAAATGCGATTTCCTGCGTAGTTATCAAGCTTTCGGTAAGAAGGGAAAGGGGATGTTGTATCAGTTGTCTGATATGTATACTTTATTCTATTTGCGATTTGTTAAAAACTATCATGCAATGGACAAGCATGCTTGGAGCAATATGCCTGATGGAAAACGTAATGCTTGGGCGGGATATGCGTTTGAGCAAGTGTGTATCTTGCACATTGATCAGATAAAACAGGCATTGGGAATTAGTGGTATTGCCTGTGATGTTTGTTCGTGGACTTATAAAGATGAGCGACAAGGGGCGCAGATAGATTTGATTATTGACCGAAATGACAAGTCTATAGACCTCTGTGAAATCAAATATAGCATAGGACAATATGAACTGAAAAAGGATTATGTGGAGTGGATGCGTGAACGGCGCAATTTATTCCGTGAAGTGACTGGAACAAAGAAAACCTTGCGTCTGACGATGATTGCTTCAGGAGGTGTCAAGCCTGGAAAATATTCCTCTAGTATACAAGGGAAAGTTTCTCTTTCAGACCTTTTCTATGAGTGAAATAATCTTCTTATAACGTCAAAACCGTCCTCATCTGATGAGACAAATATCAGATGAGGACAGTTTCTGTAAGTTTTATTTCAAGAAAACAAGTCGTTCATTGTCAGTTGACTCTGAATAGCACTCGTGTCGGAGTCTTCGGTAAGGCCGTAGGAAGTAATCATCGTTAGATGGATGGACTTCATCGTCTTGGTCTCTTCCATGAAGGTATTGACACGGTTTTGCATCTTTTGAATTTCTTCATTGTCTAGGGTGTATTTCCCTTTGCTATATTTCATCTCGCAAACATTGATGACATTGTCGTTTCTGTCAATCAGTAAGTCGATTTGCGCCCCCTTGCCTGTCCAAGAATGAGCAGTGCTGATTACCCCAAAGAAGCCAAGGGCTCTCTTGATTTGATCGAGGTGCTGCAGACAGACACGTTCAAAGGCCAATCCTGCCCACGTGTTATGCAAAGGAGAGTTATACATGGATGACCAGAAATGGGTGTCGCCATTTTTGTTGTTCTTGATGAATTGATGATAGAACAAGGTGTAGTTGTCCATTAGTTGATATATGGCATCCTTTGTCTTCTTTCCGATGCAGGTATATTTTCGAATAAATCCACATTGCTCCAGTTCTTTGAGGGCTTTGGTGAACAGAATGTTGTCCTTGAGTTTCCCCTTGTCCAAAATTTCTTGTCGAAGCAATCCTGATTTCTTGGTGGAGAGAATATTGATGATAGCAATATGAACTGATGGATTCTTGAACAGGGAAGCATATAGGGCATTATATTCATTAGCTAGCTCTCCATCTTCATCAAAGAATATGTGGTCGAAATTTTGGGCAACACTTAGTCCCTTCTTCATAAAACTCCAGTAATAAGGAATGCCTCCCAAAGCCATGTAGGCTTCGAGAATAAGATTTCTTTTGTAACCTAAATTTTGGTATTTGCAGAATTCTTCGCATTCATGCAAGGTAAAAGGATGGAGATGTATCTTCTTTGTCAGGCGGTTATGGAGGCCGCCATAATTCATCACAATATTCTCTATAATCCACGAAGTGGCGCTACCGCATACGATGAGCACGATGTCCTTGCGGGTTGTAGCCCATCCATTCCAAAAATGGTCTAGGGCACGGATAAAGTTGGAACGCAACGTGTCCATCCAAGGCAATTCGTCGATGAAAATCACTTTTTTCCCTTCAGGTTGGTTCGCTATCCACTTTTCTAGTAGGTGAAAGGCATCACTCCATGTTTTAGGTAAGGCTGCTTTTTGCATACCAGCGTTATAGAGAGACTCGCGAAATTCGCTGAGCTGTTCCTTTAATGGGGCATCAAGAATACCTGTATGTTGGAAACAGAATTGGTAATTGAAAGACTCACGTATGAGGAAAGTCTTTCCCACACGACGCCGACCATATACTGCTATAAATTCCGATTGCTCAGATTTCATTGCATCTAATAGCACTTGCTTTTCTTTTTCTCTTCCTATTAGCATAACTTTTTAATTTTCTATTCGTGTGCAAAGATAATATTTTTATGGGAAATATAAAGAGAAATATGCTTGAAATGTGAGGAAATCTATGTTTTTTTAATAGATTTCCTCATGTTTCAAAGAGAAATTACAACAGATGTAATGCCTGTGATGTTTGTTTGTGGACTTATAACCTTTCTTATAACGTCAAAACTGCCCTCATCTGTGAATAGTATCAGATGGAGACAGTTTCTGTAGGAGCTATCACTTCTAGAACCAACTCTTCTTCATTTTCTTTAAGAACTTGGGAGTGATTGGGAAGCCAGCGGCATCGCCTATCACGGAGTCGATGTGGCAATAAGGGCAAAGTGCCGTAGGCTCCTCGTCGGAAACATAATCGGTGATTTCTGATGCCGAGAAGAGCTTGCCACACGAGAAGCAACCGCATTTCTCAGATTTCTCTATCTGTTCCTTGTTTCGGATGCTGCAATCGTGAGCTTGCTTATAGTATTTGTCTTTCTCGTCCTGCTCCTTTTGCTTCTTCTCCGCTTCCTCCAAATAGCCTTTGAAGCGACGTTGTAGATAGAGCGGCACATGATAATGAGGAGCGAAGACACACATCGCTGATACATGCTCATGAGATTCATAGCCTGGACCGTCTATCACGGTATAGGTGTCGTCAGTCTCGTCGTATGGCAAATCGTCAATACCTATTCCTCGCTCTTTGAGACGTGGTATCGAATCCCAGACCCATTTTGTGGTAAGGGGAGTGCCAATGACGGTGGCTAGCTTTACCTCATCACCATAATACACCTCCACGATGTCACCTCTCTTGAATCTTATTTTCTCTTCAGAGCGACCACGGAATACTTCGTCGGGCTGTTTCTCATATTCAGTCTCGTCGCAAATGCCAGGGTAGTAGATACTGAATCCTGAGCTGCAATAAGTTTGATCGATGAGATTACCCTCGCCGTCGTACATTCTTTGTGACAGATATTCCCTCTCATAGTGCATCAGTCCCATCGGCAGTTCAGAGATATAATAGCAGAAGATATCCATCGGATAGTCGTCTTCCTCCTTCATCTTCTTGCGATACTCGATGTCCTTGTGCATCAACTCTTCCGCCTCTTCGAGAGTGGCAGTGAGAGTATGGCTATAAGTACTTACGTGGTAGGAAGGATAATGAGAGTGCTTCTTCTCGGGCAACTCCTCGACTTCTATTACTTCCAGTTTGAAGATGGTAGGGATGTTGCGGTGCTGTGGATGCTCTGCCAGGTGTTTAAAATCTTCGTATGTCATGGATTGCTATCTTAATAGAGTTAAAATGATTTCTGGTGATGTTTCCATTTTTGTGATAGCACAAAGGCTTGTTCCCATATCTTTGATGCTTGCACCAAGTAGATATACATCATTGTCAATGATAAGAAAACGGTCATGGGCTTTGTGGGAAAGTTGAATGAAATCAATAGCGTCATATTGTTGATTATGTTTTGGCGCAGTTCAAATCTTCGGGGTTTGCATGAGACAAGGCTAACCAAAAATC
>CAVKXW010000112.1:0-3225 GCA_963660215.1 Bacteroidaceae bacterium
AATTAAATATAATAATGTACGCGCGCGAACATTACCTATTATATAATCATCAATCACCATATCCACCATCTGAAGGCCTAGAGAAGAAATTCCCCACCCGAAAAACCTTGCAACACACTAAAAGTGACGGTTGACCAGTTGACCTTTTGACCTTTTCGGAAAATAATTCGGGACAAATCTTGCATTTCTCTCAAAAATGTAGTAACTTTGCAGCCAAAGAAATACAAAACATTATTATGGCAAGAAAACGCAAACCATTACCTCTGTTGGAGAACATCACCATCGAGGCAGTAGCAGCCGAGGGCAAGTGCATCACCCGAGTGGATGACCAGGTCATCTTCGTACCCTTCTGCGTGCCTGGCGATGTGGTAGACCTGCAGGTAGTCAAGAAGAAACATAAGTATTGCGAGGCGAAGGTGGTTCGCTTCATCAAGAAGAGCGATGTCAGAGAGGAGCCTATGTGCGAGCACTTCGGCATCTGCGGAGGCTGCAAGTGGCAGAACCTCCCCTACTCCGAGCAAATCAAGGCGAAGCAGAAGCAGGTGGAAGACCAGCTCACTCGCATCGGCAAGATAGAACTCCCTGAGTTCCGCCCTATCATGGGCAGCGTGAAGACGCAGGAGTATCGCAACAAGATAGAGTTCGGATGCTCGAACAAGCGTTGGTTCACCGCAGAAGAGCTTTCACAACTCCCTAAGAAAGAAGAAGATACCGTATCTTCGTTAAAGGAGCGCCACGCACAGAACGCCATCGGCTTCCACATCACAGGAGCCTTCGACAAGATTTATCCTATCAAGAAGTGCTGGCTGATGGACGACCTCTGCAACGAGATTCGCAACTTTGTCTTCGAGTACGCCGATTCGCACGACTTTACCTTCTACGACCTCAGAGAGCAGCATGGTCTCTTGAGAGACATGATGATTCGCAACTCGAACACGGGCGAGTGGATGCTCGTCTTCCAGTTCCACTACGACGAGGAGGGCGACGAGCAGAGAGCGCAGGAGCTGATGCAGCAGGTGGCAGACAAGTTCCCTCAGATCTCCTCGCTCATGTATGTGGACAACCAGAAGGGCAACGACACCTTCAACGACCTGGAACTCAGCCTCTTCAAGGGCAACGACCACATCTTCGAGCTGATGGAGGACCTGCGCTTCAAGGTGGGTCCAAAGAGCTTCTACCAGACCAACACCGAGCAGGCTTACCACCTCTACTGCGTGGCTCGTGAGTTCGCCAACCTTTCGGGCGAGGAACTCGTATACGACCTCTACACAGGCACAGGCACCATCGCCAACTTCGTGGCCCACAAGGCGAAGAAGGTAATCGGCATCGAGTATGTGCCAGAGGCGATCGAGGATGCCAAGGTAAACTCCGAGGTGAACCATATCGAGAACACCCTCTTCTACGCAGGCGACATGAAGGACATTCTGACCAACGATTTTATTGCTCAGCACGGTCGCCCAGATGTCATCATCACCGACCCACCACGTGCGGGAATGCACCCAGACGTAATCAAGGTCATCCTGAACGCCGCCCCTAAGCGCATCGTATACGTGAGTTGCAACCCTGCCACTCAGGCTCGCGACCTACAACTGATGGACGATTACTACAAGGTCTGCGCCGTGCAGCCAGTGGACATGTTCCCTCACACACCTCACGTGGAGAACGTCGTATTGCTCGAAAAGCGCAGCGATGCCGACATCAAGCAGAAGCTGAAGGAGCGCAAGGAAAGAGAGAAAGCCATCGCCGAGGCGAAAGCCGCCAAGGAGGCAGAGAAGCTCGCCCTCGAAGCTTCCAAGGCAGAGGACTTGACTCCAGAGGAGATTGCAGCAAAGGAACAAGCCTAACCTCCTTTGAGGAAAAGGCTTGCAGTAAAGAAATACCAAAACCAAGATTCTCTGGGATTTCCGAATCCCAGGGAACCTACTAACTATCAAACGAAAAAGATGAAAAGAGAAATCATCATGGCACTGATGGCTGCGGCTTGCATGACCTCAGCCAGTGCACAGAAGAAGCAGACCATCGAATTGCCTTCATGGTTGAGCAACGTAAAACTGTCGGGCTACGCCTTGACACAGTATCAATACAGCGGACAGAAGGGTGCCGAGAGCAATTCCTTCAACATCCGCATGGGTCGCTTGGCTCTCGAAGGCCGCATCGCCCAGGACTTCTACTGGAAGACGCAGATTCAGTTCAACGGCAACACCTCTACCCTCGGCTCTAGCCCTAGGATGGTAGACCTCTTCGCCGAATGGCAGAAGTACGATTACTTCAAGGTGAAGATAGGTCAGTTCAAGAACCCTTTTACTTTTGAGAACCCGATGAACCCTATCGACCAGGGATTCATGGGATATGCCCAGAACATCATGAAGTTGGCAGGTTTCAACGACCGAGCTGGCGAGCACGCATCCAATGGTCGTGACATCGGTCTCCAGTTCCAGGGCGACTTCCTCAAGAACGCCAACGGCAGAAACCTCTTGCACTATCAGATTGGCGTGTTCAACGGACAGGGCATCAACACCAAGGACGTGGACCAGCAGAAGAACGTGATCGGCGGCATTTGGGTGATGCCTATCGCAGGCATGCGCATCGGTGCCTTCGGATGGACGGGCAGCTATGCGAGAAAGGGGACTTGGACTACCCTAGAACCAAGGCAAGGTGATTATCATTTAGGCGACTTCGTTGAAGTAGAACACTCTGGCGTTCGCAAGCTCAACCAGAACCGCTACGCCTTCTCATTCGAGTACAAGAAAGACGGCTGGACGGTTCGCTCGGAGTACATCCACTCCACAGGCTTGGCATTCAGCAAGAGCATCAACAACTTCAACGATGCCGACGCCAAGGATTGTACCGTCAACGCAAAGCTGGGCAACAAGGCACAGGGCGTGTACGGCCTCGTCATCGCCCCTATCGCCAAACTGCCAAAGGGCAACCAGATAGACGTGAAGGCTCGCTACGACATGTACCAGCCTAATGGGCACATGGACATGATGAAGACCCAGTACGAGGCAGGTCTCAACTTCCACATCGGCAAGCGATTCACCATCCTCACCGAGTATGCGCTCATCAACGACCGCTCGCTCGCCAAGCACAATTACTCGATGGCAGACGCAGAGGTCTGCTTCCGATTCTAAGAGATATGATAAATGAATCTTAGCGATATGATAAAAGAATCTTAGAGATACGACAAAAGTTATCTTAGAGATACGACAAAAGTATCTTAGAGAT
>CAVKXW010000112.1:3337-10629 GCA_963660215.1 Bacteroidaceae bacterium
TAAGAGAAACCTATCGACATAAACTCCTTGAACTGCCAGTAGCTATCGCCCTCTTCCCTCGTCACACCATCGTCGAAGCGAGGATAGAGGAAGATGTTGGTGGAGATGTAGCGGTTGAACTGGAAGGAAATCGTGTTCTCCCACTCTATCTCGGCACGCTTGTAGGTGGTGTACCCCCAGAGGCGAGTCTTCCACTTGATGTTCTCGGCTATCTGCCAAGCCAAGTCGAAGGTGCATTCCGAACCGTAGTCGATCAAGCTGTGCTTGCCCTCGTCGAGACCATATCTCGTGGCTAGCGCCTCACGCCCCACATACTTCCAGTTGAGCGCCAAGGGAGCCAGATGGGCGCTACCCTTCAGCTTGTGGTCGAGCCAATCGACGGTATAATCCATACCGACGGAGAGGTTCAGATTGAATGGCGAGAAGAAGTCGGAATACACAAACTTGTCATTGCTCTTATAGCCATGGGCAAACTGCGTCTGCGCCACCATCTGGATGGTGTAATACCATTTCTTCGTGGCCTGCAAGCCCAGCTTGCTGGTGTATCGGATGAGGTCGTCGGAGGTCTTGAGCGTATGAACAGAGTCGCCCTTGGAAGTCTGGTATCCCAAGCGAAGCTCCAACTTGTTGTCCCACTTCACCTTCTGCTTGTTGTTATAGTTGGCCTGCATCGTAAGCCTGCCCAGGAGCGAATAGTTGCTCTCGCCGCCCTTGTACCAGTTGCTCGACACATAGTTCTGCATGAACTGCAGGTAGTAGTCGCCCCCGATGGTCCAGAAGTTAGGTCGGGTGATGACGATGTCCATCGGGACCGCATCAGGCTCTATCGCCTTCGGCGCCACCTGCTCCACGATGTCAGGATGATTCTTCTTCGGCTTGTCCTGGGCAACGATAGGCGCACCCACCGCCTTGAGATGAGTCTCCGTGTCGCGCACCAGGTCGGGGCGACTCAGATAGACATTCATCAGGGTTTGGTCTATCATGCCCGTGAGCGAGTCGGTGGCTTGCGCCCGAGGGTTCAGGCGCAACAAGCGGTTGGCAGGCGCGTGATAAAACGTAAGCGGGGTAAAAAGCTGCGCATAGCGACTATCGTTCGTAGGCACCCACTTCACCGAGTCGATACGCCTACGACTTTCGAGGAGCGAGTCGGCATAGTTTTTCACCCACTGCTTGTCCTCCGAACTTTCCTTCACCGTCTTCTTGCCTACACGCTGCGCCGAGGCAGCAAGCGACCCAGCAAGAAGGGCTAGGACGAGTAATCCAAATCTTACTTTCATACCTTATTTTATATATTTTGGGCGCAAAGGTAATAAATAATTCCTAAATCTAGGGCTTTATTGGCAATAATTTTGCTCATTTCGCAAAAATATCGTAACTTTGCACGCGATTATTCTAATTTAAATTATACATATCGTGGCTGAAACAAAGTACATCTTCGTTACCGGGGGTGTGGTTTCCTCATTGGGTAAGGGAATCATATCATCATCCATCGGTAAACTTCTGCAAGCAAGGGGCTATAACATCACTATCCAAAAGTTTGACCCATACATCAACATCGACCCGGGCACCCTCAACCCATACGAACATGGAGAGTGCTACGTCACCGTGGATGGCATGGAGACAGACCTCGACCTCGGACACTACGAGCGATTCACTGGTATACAGACTACCAAGGCCAACTCGCTCACCACAGGTCGCATCTACAAGGCAGTGATAGACAAGGAACGCCGTGGCGACTATCTCGGCAAGACCATACAGGTGGTGCCTCACATCACCGACGAGATTAAGCGCAACGTGAAGTTGCTCGGCCAGAAGTACCACTACGACTTCGTGATCACCGAGATTGGCGGTACCATCGGCGACATCGAGAGCGCACCTTTCATGGAGGCTATCCGACAGCTCAAGTGGGAGCTGGGCAAGAACGCCGTCAACGTGCACCTCACCTACGTGCCTTACCTGAAGGCAGCGGGCGAATTGAAGACCAAGCCTACCCAGCACTCCGTCAAGGAGCTGCAGAGCGTGGGCATCCAGCCAGATGTGCTTATCCTCCGCACAGAGAAGCATCTTGAGGAGGGTATATTGAAGAAGGTGGCTAGCTTCTGCAACGTCGATTTGGATTGCGTTATCCAGAGCGAAGACCTGCCTAGCATCTACGAGGTGCCTGTGAACATGCAGAACCAGGGCCTCGACACCGCCATCCTGCGCAAGATGGGCGAGCCTATCGGCGAAAAACCTGCCTTGGGGCCTTGGCGTGCCTTCCTCGACCGCCGCAACAAGGCGACAGAGGTGGTTAACATCGGACTGGTGGGCAAGTACGACCTACAGGATGCCTACAAGAGCATCCGTGAGAGCCTCTCACACGCAGGCACTTACAACGACCACAAGGTGAAGATTACCTTCATCAACTCGGAGTACCTCACAGAGGACAACGTGGCTGAGCAACTGAAAGGTCAGGACGGCATCGTCATCTGCCCAGGATTCGGTCAGCGAGGCATCGAGGGCAAAATCATCGCCGCCCACTACACCCGAACCCACGACATCCCTACCTTCGGCATCTGCCTAGGTATGCAGATGATCGTCATCGAGTTCGCACGCAACGTACTGGGCTACAAGGACGCCAACTCACGTGAGATGGACAACAAGACTCCTCACAACGTCATCGACATCATGGAGGAGCAGAAGAACATATCGAACATGGGCGGAACCATGCGACTGGGCGCATACGAGTGCGTGCTGAAGCAGGGAAGCCGTGTGTTCAACATCTACAAGAAGGAACACATACAGGAGCGCCATCGCCATCGCTATGAGTTCAACAACGAGTTCCAGCAGGAATTCGAGAAGAACGGCATGATGTGCGTGGGCCGCAACCCTGAGAGCGACCTCGTGGAAATCGTGGAGATACCAGGCCTGAAGTGGTACATCGGTACCCAGTATCACCCTGAGTACCAAAGCACGGTGCTGAAGCCACATCCGCTCTTCGTGGACTTCGTGAAGACAGCCATCGCCAACAAGAAGTAAGGCTGTCTCGCCAGAGAGAATAAAACAATAAAAAATAATAATGAACAAGAACAACATTATCGGTTTCCTCCTGATTGCCGTAGTGCTGATAGGATTTAGCTGGTACAACCAGCCATCCGCCGAGCAGCAGAGAGCGGCATTCGTTCAGGACTCCATCGCCAAGGCTAAACACGCCGAGATGGAAAAGGCTAGCAAGGCTGCCGCAGAGAAGCGCCAGGCCGACGCTAAAGCAAAGATTGAGGCTGACTCAACCGCCCTCTTCTATTCGGCACTGAAGGGTCAGGCACAGAAAATCGTTCTCAAGAACGAGAAGGTAGAGCTTACTCTCAATACCAAGGGTGGTACTGTGGAGAAAGCGGTTATCAAGGGTTATGTGGGTCATGACCTGAAGGTGAAGGACGGCTCGGCTGATGCCAAGGACGTAACGCTCTTCGACGGCGCAGACCAGAGCCTCAAGTTCATGCTTGAGGCGAAGGAGGCAAACATCATCACCAGCGACCTCTACTTCACCCCTAACAACGTGACCGACAAGTCTGTCACCATGACGGCGGAGGCTGCCCCTGGCAAGACCCTCACCATGACTTATACCCTCGGCGACGACTACATGCTGCACATGAGTTTCTCTGCGCAGGGCATGGCTGGTCTCTTCTCGCCTAACTGTAGCAAGATGGATGTGGACTGGAGCGACAAGGCTCGCCAGCAGGAGCGTGGTTTCATGTTTGAGAACCGCTACACTACCCTCACCTATCACGAGGCCGACGGCGGTAGCGACCACCTGAGCGAGAGTGGCGAGAAGGTAGACGAGAAGATAGAGAATGCCATCGACTGGGTGTCTTTCAAGAACCAGTTCTTCTCTGCCATCATCGTGTCCAAGGATGCCTTCGACAAGGATTCCTACATGACTTCCGTACCTCAGGAGAAGGGTTCGGGCTACCTGAAGCAGTTCCAGGCTAAGATGAAGACCGCCTTCGACCCTACGGGCAAGAAGGCATCGGAGTTTGAGTTCTACTATGGTCCTAACGACTTCCAGATACTGAAGCACACCGAGAAGGAAAGCACCTTCGGCAAGGACTTGGACTTCCAGTCATTGGTATACCTCGGATGGCCTATCATCCGTTGGATCAACCGCTTCTTCACGCTCTACGTGTTCGACTGGTTGAGCAAGGTATTCCCTATGGGTATCGTGCTGATTCTCATCACCTTGCTCTTGAAGGCCATCACCTACCCTATGGTGAAGAAGAGCTATATGAGCAGTGCCAAGATGCGTGTGTTGAAGCCAAAGCTCGACGCTGCGACGGCACAGTACAACAAGCCTGAGGACCAGATGCAGAAGCAGCAGGCGATGATGGCTGAGTATGCCAAGTATGGTGTGAGCCCACTGTCGGGATGTATTCCAATGTTGATTCAGATGCCAGTGTGGGTTGCGATGTTCAACTTCGTGCCTAATGCCATCCAGCTTCGTGGCGAGCACTTCCTGTGGATGAACGACCTCAGCACCTACGACCCTATCTTTGAGTGGAACACCAACATTTGGTTGATTGGCGACCACCTGAGCTTGACTTGTATCCTCTTCTGTGTGGCAAACCTCCTCTACTCTTGGATGACGATGCGCCAGCAGAGAGACCAGATGGTGGGTCAGCAGGCTGAGCAGATGAAGATGATGCAGTGGATGATGTTCCTCATGCCGCTGATGTTCTTCTTTATGTTCAACGACTACTCATCGGGCTTGAACTTCTACTACTTCATCTCCCTGTTCTTCAGTGCCGCCATCATGTGGACACTGCGCAAGACCACCAATGACGAGAAACTCCTCGCCATCTTGGAGAAGCGTTACCAGGAGAACAAGAACAACCCTAAGAAGGCAAGCGGCTTGATGGCAAGAATGCAAGCCCTCCAGGAGTTGCAGAGACAACAGCAGGAAGAGATGATGCGCAAGCAGGCTGAGCTGAAAGCGAAGAGAGACCAACTCGGAAAATAATTCCTTTAGGAATCTAGAAAAAGAAAGACTTTCTAAATACAGAAAGAGCTTTTTAGAAACATAAAAAGCGTGCAAGGAAGACTTGTTTTTAGCAAGTTCCTTGCACGCTTTCTTTATTATCATTCAAGTTTCGGAAGTTAGGCATCGCCAAAAGTAATTGTAATGAAAAGGAAAAAATCGACCATGAAGCGGCAATAACATTGTCGAAGGTAATCTTTTCTTTGTAAATAATAAAAAATAAGCCGAATTACTTTGCCATTTCGGTCTTTTTACTTATTTTTGCAAAAAAATAGAGATATGGAGAGAAAATATTATCCAGTAGGCATACAGACATTCTCGGAGATTATCACCAAGAATTATATCTATATTGACAAAACTGAGTACATTTACAACATGACTCACTTTGGCAAGAAATATATTTTTCTGAGTCGCCCTCGTCGATTCGGAAAGTCGCTGCTCGTCTCTACCCTTCTGAGCTATTTCGAGGGAAAGAAAGAACTCTTCAAGGGGCTTGCCATCGAAAAATTGGAAAAGGAATGGGAAGAATATCCTGTGCTGCATTTCAGCATGGCGATGGGCAAGCACATGGACAAAGACCAACTGAGCAGATACCTTCTCTTCATCCTCAAAATGCAGGAGAAGAAGTTTGGCATCGTGAGCGATGATCCCGACCCTAACGTTCGCCTCACCAACCTCATTATGACAGCGGTAGAGCAAACTGGCAAGCAGGTGGTGGTACTCATAGACGAGTATGATGCGCCTCTGCTGGATGTCGCCCACGAGGATGAAAGCCTAAAGGCTCTTCGTGAAATCATGCGCAACTTCTATAGTCCGCTGAAGGATTGCGACCCATATCTTCGTTTCGTCTTCCTCACTGGCATCACGAAATTCTCACAACTCAGCATCTTCAGCGAACTGAACAACATCACCAACATCTCGATGGAGGATGCCTACGCTGGCATCTGTGGCATCACCAAGGAAGAACTGCTCTCGCAGATGTCTGCAGACATAGAGGAGCTCGGAAAGAAGCGAAGACTCAGCACCGAGGAAGTCATCGACAAGCTGAAAGAAAACTACGACGGTTATCACTTCTCTGCTTATTCGCCAGACATATTCAATCCATTCAGCCTGCTGAATTGCTTTTCTTCGGGAAAGTTTGGTGCCTACTGGTTTTCTTCGGGCACACCGACCTACCTCATCAATATGATGCGCAAGTTTAACGTGCGCCCTATGGACATGGGCAAGATGTACGCCAAGGCATCCGCTTTCGATGCTCCTACGGAGAACATGACAGCCATCACGCCTTTGCTCTACCAAAGTGGCTACATCACCATCAAGAATTACGATGAATTCTCCGAACTCTACACCCTCGACCTCCCTAACAAGGAAATCAAGGTGGGCTTGTTCGAGAGCCTCTTGCCTAATTACCTGGAAGGTATGTACGCCCAGAACGGTGATGTCGCCATCGCCCAAATGTCGGTGCTTATCCGCCAGGACGATATGGACGGTGCCTTACGACTGCTCCAGACTTTCCTCGGCACTGTGCCATACTGCAACGTGACGAATTACGAGGGGCATTATCAGCAGATGCTCTTCATCATCTTCTCGCTTCTCACGGGGTATGTGGTGGATGTGGAGGTACACACGCCAAACGGAAGAGTGGACATCGTGCTGTTGACCACCACTCGCCTCTACCTCATCGAACTGAAGCTGAACAAGAACGCACAGACTGCCTTGCAGCAAATCAACCTCAAGAACTATGCCCAGCGCTTCGCCCTCTGTGACAAGCCGATTACCAAGGTGGGCATCAACTTCGACTCCACACAAGGAAAAATCGAAGACTGGAAGATAGAGGATGATTTTTAGGGTAAACAGAAAAAGTGTACCAGAGTCTTACTATTTGCGACTTTGGTACACTTTTTATATTGTGATGTAGCGTAGTTAATAGCTATGTTTTGTTCTCAATGAGCTTGCCGATTGTTGTATCCGTAAATGTCCGCCATATTTTGAGTTCCATTGGTTCATAATCAACGAACAAGCGTTTTACAAACTCTACTTCAAACACCAAACGGAGGTCGTTTGTGTCTTCATCAGAAGTACCTTCTTTGCGATAACCAAGTCGTGCCACTTTGATGAAGAAAAGGTCACGTACTCCTTTGCCCTTAATGTAAGGCATAAAGTAATACAACTTGTTGAGAGCGACAGATGTCGGGAATTTCTTTCCTGTATAATAAATAGTAGCCGACCCATCGAGAAAACTTTTTTCGTTATCCTTCTTGACCAACGAGATGAGTAC
>CAVKXW010000113.1:0-10587 GCA_963660215.1 Bacteroidaceae bacterium
AAAATTTTTCTCTTAAGAGAAAATCAATTAACATTTCTATCCCCGTAAACTGGGATGTGGCAGAAGACAGAAGATGCAGTAAAATATTATAACACTCTACATACTCGGATTCCCACCTGCACAGGATGTTTATGCATATATGTATAGAGCGTCATCGGTTCGTCTATCACCTTTTTATGTATGCTGCTGGCATTCAGCAGGTGCAATCCATCCTCGTGCCAAGAGGCTATTCCGATATGAGTGGTATCCAATCCTTTCTTGTTCGTGATGATGGCTATGATGTCTCCATCATGGATGGCATTTCTGAACACTGCCGTATTGGCAATCTTTCCTTTTGGCACATAACGATAGCGATTACCACTAACGCTTTGCTCCATCTTCCTTATGCCCGGCAACCATGCGGGATGAGCCGAAAGCATCTTGTAGCTAGACTGATGAGTGGACATCCAGTTTACCTGTATCGTTTGCCAAGCAGAGAAAGGTGGATTGGGAGCGACATTCTTTACTATCCCTTCTTTCTCATTGTCATCCATCCATACCGTGAAATAATGCTGTCGCTTCACATACGAAACCTCGCCGCCAATATATCGCACATGCTTGAGATGTTGGCAGAAAGATGCAAAAGACACCTGATGTCGCTCGGCACATCTGGTGAGGGCTACCACCAGCTCAACGTATGTCGTGCAATCAAGCTCACGCGTATTGACCACCAACGTTTCTTCTCGGCTACGATCCAGCGTACCTCCCACGTAAGGGATCCCAGCAAACTTTTTCCCAAACCACAGCATCCAGCTCTTGGGCTTCTGCCTTTGCGAGGCTGCCTCTTGCAGCAAAGAAACAATCCTCAGGCTGTCCTGTCGCTGAAACACAATATCCCGTGCCATGACGGGCATGGGAAGAAGCCCCATCAACAACGACACAAGCGTTTTGCCAAGCAGGCTGTTTAATCTTCTTTTCATTTTTTGCTCTATTTTTTATGATTGCGTTTCCTGCCAAAATTCACCCCCACATAGATGTTAAGCGAGCCAAACGAATTATTGGTAGAAAACTGTTCTTTCTTGTAATTGTATGAATGGATGATGGTAGAGGCGCCCACATACCAACGGGTATTGTTCCAAACAATGCCAAAGCGTCCGATACCATCAAAATTGAAGTTGCTGAACCTAAAATTCTTAAAATCGAAATGCACATCTTCCACATCAGAACTCGACTGGTTGTATGCCACCCCCACAGAGAGCGAGGCATTGAACAGCCAGTTTTTGGCAAACACCCAATTATAAGCATAGCCGAGGCTCACATTGATGTCGCTATACTTCACCTGCGAAAACATCAGGCTGCTATCTATCTGGGCTTTTCGCTCACTAGGCTCCACGTTCAGGCGTTCATCCACCAATCCGTTCAGCTTCTCCCAATCCACGTCCAGCTTGTGTCGGGTATACCCGACGCCCAGCAGCATGGAGCCGGCGCTCCTTCTCTGCACGGTGCTCTGCGAATAAGCGGCAGGATAAGAGAATTTTCTATGATTAAAGATATAGTAAAGATTGAATCCCTTGATGCTAGACTTAAAACCGTCAAAAGGAGCCTTTCGCATGGCATCGGCATTCATGCCACTCCCCAGGTTCATGCGCTGGATGTGATAGTCATTACCCGTCTGACGCCAAAAGAGATCCACCCCCAGCATACTGCTATACAAGCTCAGGTCGAACTCTTTCTTGTTGGTATGGCTATCGCTGGCACTGAGATGCTTCAAATCGAGCGTATACCCCAAGAACACCCATCTCCATCCTAGATAAGGACCCAGGCGATAAGATGGGTCAGGAGCGAAAGAGATGCTTTGCCCCTCACGATTGCGAAGGGTATACTCCTCATAGGTGTTCGTGTTTTGCAACATCACCGTATAATTGAAATGCTGCGGTTCGATATAAGCCGAATCGGTGTTGTCGAACTCTCTGAAGAACTTGGTGAAGACCTGCCCCACGCGATGGAAGAACGTCTTCTTATGGCGAGCCCTCACCAAGCTATCCGTAGAATTATGCTTAAACATCGTGCTGTTGAAGAGTGTATTCGCAAAGGTAGAATCCACCCCCTCTCCTGCCCATGCCGAGACACAGGCAAGATGAAAAAACAACCCCAGTATAAGCAAAACTTTCTTCATATTAATTTTTCCACAAAATGCGGTCAAGCACCCAGTTGACTGGAGTGGCAGAAACACTCGTACACTCACACACACTGATGCCTTGCAGATGTTCTATGACATTCTTGATGAGAGGCAACTGCACATAGGAGGGATTAGGAACCGTGATAGACGTTTTTCCCTCGCTCGTAATCAGCTCGATAGGCTGATAAGTGAACACCGAGAACGAAAGCGATCCTTTTTCGCCAATAATCTCAATGCAATCTTCCTTGGCACTCTCATGTCCGACAAAACACCAGCTACCACTTCCTGGTATGCCACTCTCGAAATAAAAACAAGCCGACACGGTATCCTCAGCCTCGTAGAGATGTCCACGATTGGCTGGATAGCCATGGGCACGGGTGATGACACCAAAGAGATTCTGCAAGAGATCTATCTGGTGAGGCGCCAAATCATAAAAATATCCACCACCGGCAATATCAGGCTGCAATCGCCAAGGCATCTCCTTGCCTCCTTGATAATCCAAATCGCGAGGAGGCACTGAAAATCTCACCTGCACGTTCACCACATTGCCAATCTTGCCTTCCGCTATGATCTGCTTCACCCTCTGAAAATAAGGAAGGTAACGTCGGTAATAAGCCACAAAGCAAGGAACCCCCGTTTGCTCGCTCACATGATTGATACGAATACAGTCGTTATAGCTTGCAGCCAAAGGTTTCTCTATATACACGGGCTTGCCAGCACGCATCGCCATAATGGCAAAGGTGGCATGCGAAGAAGGAGGAGTCGCTATATAGACGGCATTTACGTCAGGGTCGTCTATCAGCTCTGCGGCATCCGTATACCATCTGCGAATGTGGTGGCGTTCGGCATAGCTACGCGCCTTGTTTTCGCTACGGCTCATCACCGCTACGACCTGAGACCCCTCTACCTCGTTGAAGGCAGGTCCACTCTTTTTCTCGGTTACTTCTCCGCAGCCGATAAAGCCCCATTTTATCTGTTTCATCTTGGTAAAAATATAGAATCCTAGCTCTTGCGACTATTCTTCGCCTGCAAGCGACTTGTTGATTTCATCAATATAGTCGAGCACTTCGTCACGCCCCGTCTTCTTCTCACTGCTCGTAATAAAATAAGGTGGAAGTGCCTCCCATCTATCCTCCAAGGCATGCATCCACTTTTCAGCATTCATACGAGCCTTGACTGGTCCCAGCTTATCAGCTTTGGTAAAGACGATGCAGAAAGGCACGCCACTTTCGCCCAACCAATCTACAAACTCGCGGTCTATTTTCTGCTGCTCATGGCGTACATCTATCAGCACAAACACATTGGCCAGCTGTGGGCGCTGCAGGATATAGCTACTTATCATCTGCTCCAACTGCTTCTGGACAGTCTTTGAGCGCTTGGCAAACCCATAGCCAGGAAGATCGACTAGATACCACTCGTTGTTGATGATAAAGTGGTTGATGAGCAACGTCTTGCCCGGGGTGGCGGAAGTCTTGGCCAATCCCTTGTGATTGCAAAGCATGTTGATGAGGCTCGACTTGCCTACGTTACTACGGCCGATAAAAGCATATTCGGCCTTATTGTCCTTCGGACACATGCTCACTCTTGGAGCAGATAGCGTAAATTCAGATTTCTTTATTTCCATCTATTCTTATTTTTTCTTATTAAACCTATTTTATGCTAGCTTTCTATTTCCGCTAGTTCCAGCCAACGCATTTCCTTCTCATCGAGTTCATCCTTGATTTCAGGCAACCGTTTGCTTTTCTCCGTTAGTTCCTCTACCGACAGGGTGCCGCTGCAGAGCTCTTCTTCCAGCTTTTGCTGCTCAGCGTTGAGCAGCTCTATCTCCTTGGTAAGCTGTTCGTACTCACGTTTTTCCTTGTAGCTCATCTTGCGCTTATTCTCATGGTTGGCATCTCGCTTAGCCATACCTGCGGCATCATGAGGCTCGGTATTGGAAATTCCCCTAGCCTGGGTACCGCCCTTTGCCATTTCGGCGTCATCCTTAGCCTGAAGCCTGCTCCACTCCCTATATTGCGTATAGTTGCCAGGGAAATCCTGTATGTCACCTTCGCCTTTGAACACCAACAAATGATCCACCACCTTATCCATAAAATAACGATCGTGGCTCACGACGATGACACAACCAGGAAAATCTTGCAGATATTCCTCAAGCACCTGAAGGGTTTGAATATCCAAGTCATTGGTAGGCTCATCCAGCACCAAGAAATTGGGATTACGCATCAGCACTGTGCAAAGATACAGCTTGCGTTTCTCTCCACCACTAAGCTTGTATACATAATTATGCTGTTCCTCTGGCGTAAACAAGAAGAATTGCAAGAACTGGGAGGCCGTCATGTGCTTGCCGCCACCCAGGTCGATATAATCGGCAATATCCGTAATCACATCTATCACCTTCTGGTCATCCCTGAATTTTAGTCCCTCTTGCGAGAAATACCCAAATCTCACCGTCTCCCCTATGTCAAAATTTCCCGAGTCTGGTTCCACCTCGCCCAGAAGCATCTTGATAAAGGTTGATTTTCCTGTTCCGTTGTTTCCCACAATGCCCATCTTTTCGAAACGGGCAAAATTATAGTAGAAATTATCCAATATAACCTTCTTGTTTCCTCCATCATCAAAAGCTTTGCTCACATACTGGCATTCAAAAATCTTGCTACCGATATATACCGTAGAGGCCTTCAGGCGTACCTGCCGATCCTCGATGCGCTGCTTGGCCACTTTTTCCAGTTCATAGAAAGCATCCTCCCTATACTTTGCCTTGTGACCGCGAGCTTGTGGTTGGCGGCGCATCCAATCCAGCTCTCTGCGATATAAATTCTTGGAGTGCTGAATTTCAGCTCTCAGATTATCCATGCGCTCCTGACGCTTCTCCAGATAGTAAGCATAATTGCCACGATAAGTGTAAACTTTCTTGTCATCAAGTTCCAGGATGACATTGCACACCTTGTCTAGGAAGAAACGGTCGTGAGTAACCATGAAGATGGTCTTGTTTCCACGATTCAGATAGCCTTCCAGCCACTCTATCATCTCAAGATCCAAATGGTTGGTAGGTTCATCCAGCATCAGGAAATCGGGTTCGGTAATCAACACATTGGCCAAGGCCACACGTTTCTGCTGACCGCCGCTGAGTTGCCCCATGGGCTGGTCCAAATTGGTAATATGCAGCTGCGTAAGAATCTGCTTGGCACGCAACACCTTCTCTGGGTCGCCCTCATGATTGAAGCAAGCGTCCAGCACACTCTCTTCCGGATCAAACTTTGGCGACTGCTCCAAATAGCCCACCCGCAAGTCGCGCCGATAAATGATATCACCACTCTCATGCCCTTCCTTATCCATCAGGACCGACATCAACGTAGACTTGCCCGTGCCATTACGAGCCACGAGTCCCACCTTCTGTCCTTCAGCGATAGAGAAGGATATATGATCAAAAAGAACCTGTGCACCAAAGCGTTTGGTGAGGTTTTGAACGTCTAAATAGGGTATTTGAATAGCCATTTTGTATTTTTTTCTGCAAAGATAGCCAAAATATTTGGCAGAAACAAATTTTTTAATTATCTTTGCACACGAAAAATTCAATCAACACCATGTTTCAATTCTAGAAACATGACTTTTCGGGAAAAATCATATATATAATATACAATATAAATAATGTATAGCAAAGAAGAATTAACAGCAAAAAGCGTTGTTCAGTTAAAGGACATAGCAAAAGAGATAGGAGCCAAGGTAAAATCTGGCGATAACAAGGAAACTATCATCAACACGATTCTGGCTGCCCAAACAGAGCAATCAGATTCAGATTCTGCAGCTCCAAAACGCAAGCGCACACGCATCGCATCCTCTAAGAAAGAAGACCGCGTATACACTGTACACGGTACGGAAGGAGAGAATTTTGACGTGAAGAAAAGCCAAGAACAAGCCAATGAACAAGATGCCGACATACTCGTTGCATTTCCTAAACACCGAGGAAGAAAGAGCAAGGCTGAGCTAGAGGCAATAGCTGCCGCAAAAGCCGCTGCCATCAAGCAAAAGTCGCCAGACAATATGCCTGAAGAAAGCACTTACAACGAAGACATGACACCTGAGGCTACCGCTACCGAGGAAAAAACAGAACAGAGCACGGTGAATGCAGCCCCAAAAGAGGGCACTGTGATACCAGAAGCTCACTTTTCTGACGCAGCCCCTGCCGAAAAAGCACCTATCGATAACAACTTGCGAGCTTTGTTGCAAGCCAAGATGAACGCTCAAAACGAAAACGAGCCAGGCACAGAGCCACAACCTTCTTATACATACAAAGAAGGCATGAAAGCCGAGGTAGACGAAAAAGGTGTTTGGAAAGGAGACCCTAACGATGGAACAGATTTCATCACTGTTGTCGACATCCCAATAGAAGACCAAGCAGCCATCCCTACAGTCGACATTTTTGATCGTCCAACCACCCTTGCCGCAAACAACCACTCTGCAACAGAGCAAGCTTCGCCTGTGAAAATGCAGCAGCAAGAATCACTTTACAACTTTGACGACATCGTTACGTCCAATGGCGTGCTTGAAGTCATTGCCGATGGATATGGATTCTTGCGTAGCAGCGACTACAATTATCTTTCATCACCAGATGATGTATATGTAGCTGCCAACTTTATCAAGAAGTTCGGATTAAAGACAGGCGATGTAGTGCTAGGCCGCGTACGTCCGCCACACGAGGGCGAGAAGTATTTCCCACTCACAAGCATCATCAAGATAAACGGTAGAGAACCTGCAGAGGTTCGCGACCGTGTGCCATTCGAGCACCTCACCCCACTTTTCCCTGACGAAAAGTTCAATCTTTGTGGCAATCGCGCCACCACAAACTTGAGCACTCGCATCGTAGACCTCTTCTCGCCAATCGGAAAAGGCCAGCGTGCACTCATCGTGGCTCAGCCAAAAACAGGTAAAACCATCCTCATGAAGGACATTGCCAATGCCATCGCAGCCAATCACCCAGAAGCTTACCTCATGATGCTGCTCATCGACGAGCGCCCAGAAGAAGTAACGGATATGGCTCGAACCGTAAATGCCGAGGTGATAGCATCGACATTCGACGAACCCGCAGAACGCCACGTGAAGATAGCAGGCATCGTTTTGGAAAAAGCCAAGCGCATGGTAGAATGCGGTCACGACGTAGTCATCTTCCTTGATTCCATCACCCGTTTGGCTCGTGCATACAACACCGTGGCACCAGCATCTGGCAAGGTGCTGACTGGTGGTGTAGATGCCAACGCCTTGCAGAAACCTAAGCGCTTCTTTGGTGCCGCCCGCAACATCGAGGGCGGAGGCTCGCTCACCATTATCGCCACAGCACTCATCGATACTGGTAGCAAGATGGACGAAGTGATCTTCGAGGAATTCAAGGGTACGGGCAACATGGAGCTACAGCTCGACCGCTCGCTCAGCAACAAGCGTATCTTCCCAGCAGTCAATCTGGTTGCTTCTTCTACACGTCGAGACGACTTACTACAAGACAAGACCACCCTCGACCGTATGTGGATACTCCGTAAATATATATCAGACATGAATTCTATCGAGGCGATGAACTCTATACATCGAAACATGCAGAACACACGAAACAACGATGAATTCCTGTTATCGATGAATTCGTAAAAAACATTGCGCTCGATTAATCACATATATCTTTTATAAGATATTTACAGAGAGAGAGATTTTTAGAGAGAGAATGGGCTAGTCTCCTATATTGGGAACTAGCCCTTCTTGATTTGAAAGAAGATTACTTTAAACGAGAAACACAATTACACTTAAAAAAACATAACGAAACACTTAGATTCCATTTATTATTCGTAACTTTGTATTTTCAGAACGAATCGTTTAACATAAACGATGAAAGAGAATAAAAAGTTAAACTTAAAATCAAGACAACCATGAGCAAATATTTTGCAGAATCAGAACTGATTATCAACGAGGATGGAAGTTGCTTCCACCTCCACTTACGTCCAGAGCAACTGGCAGATAAAGTCATCCTAGTAGGCGACCCTGGTCGTGTGGCTCTTGTAGCATCACACTTCGACGAGAAAGAATGCGAGGTTTCAAGCAGAGAGTTTCATAGCATCACAGGTACTTATAAAGGCAAGCGCATCACCGTGCAGAGCACAGGAATCGGGTGCGACAACATAGACATCGTGGTCAACGAGCTGGACGCCCTCAAGAACATCGACTTCAACACCCGTACAGAGAAGCCTGAGCACACCACATTAACCCTTGTGCGCATCGGCACTTGCGGAGGTTTACAACTCAACACTCCAGCAGGTACCTATGTAGCATCAGAAAAGAGCATTGGTTTCGATGGTTTGCTCAATTTCTACGCTCGTCGCAACGAGGTGTGCGACTTGGATTTCGAACAGGAGTTCAAGCGCCAGGTGAAGTGGGTGGAGCAGATTGGCAATCCTTATTGCGTGAACAACGACCCAGAGTTGCTCGACCGAATCGCAGCCACCGACATGGTGCGTGGCGTTACCATCGCTTGTGGCGGTTTCTACGGTCCGCAAGGTCGTGAACTTCGCATCCCTCTTGCCGATCCAGAGCTTAATCAAAAGATTGAAGACTTCGAGTACAAAGGATTGCGTGTCAATAACTTCGAAATGGAGAGCTCGGCATTGGCAGGGTTGTCTCTGTTGCTAGGTCACAAGGCTATGACTTGCTGCATGGTAATAGCCAACCGCCGTGCCAAGAAAGCCAACACTGGCTACAAGAGCACCATCGACGGACTCATCAAGCTCGTACTCGAAAGAATCTAACCTAAAGGTAAAAAAGTAAAAAGGTAAAAAAGTAAAAAGGAAAAAAGAGTAAAAAGAACAAGATAAATGACAAACTCAGAAGAATGTATTTGCGCCTTGGCAACTCCTGCGGGAGGTGCCATTGGCGTTATTCGCCTCAGCGGAGAACAAGCGATAGAAATCACAGACAAGGTATTCACTTCTGCTAGCGGAAAATCACTGGCAGAAGCAAGCCCCAACACACTCCATTATGGCGAGATAAAAGACAAGGAGGGCAATACGATAGACGACGTATTGGTAAGCGTATTCCGTGCTCCACACAGCTATACAGGCGAGAACAGCACAGAGATTTCGTGCCACGGCAGCAGATACATTCTCGGACAGGTATTGCAACGCTTAACAGAGGTAGGTTGCCGCCAAGCAGAACCAGGCGAATACACTCGTCGCGCCTACATGAACGGCAAGATGGACTTATCGCAAGCCGAGGCTGTAGCCGACCTTATTGCCTCCACCAACAAGGCTACCCATCAGATGGCTATGAGTCAACTGAAAGGACATTTCAGCAATGAGTTGGCTCGCCTTCGTGAACAACTCTTGAAGATGACCTCCCTCTTGGAGCTGGAATTGGATTTCAGCGACCATGAGGAGCTAGAGTTCGCCGACCGAAGCGAGTTACGAGAACTAGCCGAACAAATAGAGCGCCGCATCACCACCCTCGCCCACTCTTTCGAGACAGGCAACGCCTTAAAGCAAGGAATTCCCGTGGCGATTGTCGGCAAGACGAACGTCGGCAAGAGCACCATTCTCAATCGTCTCCTTCATGAAGAAAAGGCAATCGTGAGCGACATCCATGGCACCACTCGAGATGTCATCGAAGACACCACTGAGATAGATGGTATCACCTTCCGTTTCATCGACACGGCAGGCATACGAGAAACAGACGACGTGGTGGAGAATATCGGCATCGAGCGCACCTTCCAAAAGTTGGACGAGGCAAAGATTGTCATTTGGGTGACAGACGACGAGCTTTCTGAAGAAGAGAAAGATGCCATCTTCGAGAAAACGCAGGACAAAATACTGATCAATGTACAAAACAAGTGTGACGACCTTGCCGACCCCGATGTATATCGCAAGGACTTGATTTACATGAAGACCTTGAATTGTAGCATGATGCCAAAGGGACTAGACATGCAGGTCATACACACCAGTGCCAAGCTAAACATCAATATGAATGTATTGGAACGCGCCCTTGTCAAGGCAGCCGACATCCCGGAAATTACAGAAAACGATGTCATCGTCACCTCCGCAAGACATTACGAGGCACTGACTCGTGCCAACGAAGCCCTACAACGTGTGCTGGAATCCATGGACATGGAGATGAGCGGTGACATTATCGCAGAAGACTTAAAGATAGTTCTCGATGAATTAGGAGAAATCACTGGTGGTCAGATTAATAGTCAGGAGACATTGAATAATATCTTCAAGCATTTCTGCATCGGAAAATAGAATTTACAAGGGGATAACCTCCTACAGAAGCAGATAGTCTCATAAGCTTCGGAAACAATCTAAGTATCAAAAGAGGAGAGACTGGAATAATTAATCATACATGAGAAATGAACTAATATTCATTTCCCTCCTCTTTTATCACACTTGGCCCATCTATCAATT
>CAVKXW010000114.1:0-10413 GCA_963660215.1 Bacteroidaceae bacterium
CCGCCAAATTATTTGGCATCAGATTGCGATTGGTATAGCCTCCATCATACATAAGCCTCTATCAAGCTATAGTCGAAATCGACCATGCGCTTGCGGGCATTCGAAAGTGCCCATCGATTCTTGAAACCACACTTTTCGGCTATCATCTCTTGGCTCATGTAGTCGGGAGCCTCTGCCTGTAGCTTCTCAAAATGACGAATGCGGAAGGCATTCACCAGTTTGTAAAAACCCACTTCCGTAATAAACTTTCCAGCCTGTGCCTGCGTGGAAAGCTTCACATCTCGGATTACCTCCACACGTTTTAGACTAGGCTCCAAATAGCGACGGCTCACAATCTCCAGCACCTCTCGCCTCACAGTCTCCCAATCGCAAGCCGATGCGGAAGCTGATTCCGTCTTGCTCTCCTGCTCTATCTGCTCAATTTCCTCCTTCATCTCGTCGGAAGGTAGGTTTCGATTAGGATGAAGGATGACACAGAGAAATCTCACCATCCATAATGCACAAAGGATGTCGACAACTGCCTTCACCTCCCTGCTGCCAGTCAAGAAAACCAGCCACATGACGACTGTCCATGCCACAGGTTGGAAGAGTACTTTCTTGGCAAAGAGGTAAGGAAAATCACTCTCATTGGAGTAGTTCTGGGCATGATACTCATCTATCTTCTTGTTGAGCCACCAGCCTTCCTTCACAAAACGCAAGGAGATGAGCAAGCTCAAGGCACCTGCCACACATTCCCCAATCCACAGATGCTTGCTACTAAAGGTATCACGGAAAAATAAAACCTGCAACAGCAAAGCCACTAACATCAAAAGTGGCACGGCAAAATACAGTCGGGAGAACCAGTTGCGATTCATGTGGTCCAAACGGAAATACCTCTGAAACCATGTGGTAAAGCATGTAGGATAATAGATGACACCAAAGGTGCGCACGAAAAACCACACCTCGTCATCACTGGGACAAAACACGTATGGCAACAACATCGTTACCATTGCGCAAAAGAAAGTAACCTGACGACGAGCTGGATAGAAGATGTCACCCTGTTGGTCGTAAGGCCGGCACATGTGGCACCATCTCACCACAGCACAGAAAGCACCTGCCAGCACATAGGTGAAACATGCCAGCGAATAATAGATTTCAGGGGTTGCAAACTCGATAGATATTCCCATTTTTACATACTTTTATAGCTAGCTCCCCCTTACCCTGAAAGGAAAGCTAGCTTTAGCGGCTGCAAAAATAAGGAAAATTTTTGATTTAATCTGTATTTTCCTGCAATTATTTTTCAATTATTTGCCTATCTGTTCACTTGACTATCTATCAGCATCAAGATACTCTGCCGTACTCCACTTCTCACCCAACGGGCCATAATCGCCCAGTGCGAGATGAGCCAACTGGTGTTCTGGCTCGGTTACATGGTCGATAGGCTCGCCAGTGGCATCCTTGTAGTTGGTAGGCATCATCTTGCTTATGGAATAAGTCCAGTCCTTGTTTGGTAAGATGTTGCGATACATGAGCACGATGAACTCTCCCAATGGCTTGCCGTCGATGTTCTGCTTCTCGCTGTCCCATACAAAGAGGTTGACAAGACCACCAGCTGCATTCAGACGGTCAACCTTGGCTTGAATCTCCGCCAACCTAGGATTCTTCTTCAGACAAACCACAAAGGTTGATTTCTTGCCTGGACTAGCCAAGGCATTATGGTCGCAAACGGAATAGTAAGAACGAGTGTCGCCTGCTGAACCAAGGCAGATAGACCAATAGCGAGCCTGCGCCGAGCCATACTCCTCAGGACATGAAGGTGCTACGGCTGGGATAAAGCTGAACACCAGCACCGAGTCGGTCTGTAGATGCGTGCGAGCATACAGATAGTCGGTGGAATTATTAGGATAATAGCGACTTACCGGTGCCAGGAAGAAAGACACCTGCTTGTTCTCGTCAGACTTTTGGCTGAACACCTTGGAGGTGACACGATAAATGTTGCTCACCTCATGGGTTGGCGGAACGACGGGCTGTAGGGTATGGATGTCCAAAGCCACAATCCTTGGCAAGGCCACTCCTGCAAACTCATCCATCAAGGTGCCATCTGCCGTAGTGCCGAGATAATGACGCAAGCAAACAGCAGCCTTCTTCACTCCCTCCTTCATCTGGTAATAATTACGAGTACCCAACTTAGACAAAGTCTCCTTGTCCACCTGACTTGGTACTATATAGAAGGTAAAGAAGTTCTTGCCTTGCACTGTCTTCAGAAAAGGATTCACCGAACCAGCGTCTGGGTCTACATCGACATCATCACGTCCACCGATGGCATCGCCTGTCTCGTCATTATAGATGGAGAAGCTGAAATAACGACTGTAGGGATACTGTCCCTTGAAACACAAAATCTTGTCCTCGTTCTCATCCACCCGATAGGTATATTCCCAATAGTTACTATATAGGTCGGGATAAGCCCCCAGTTCCTCGCCATTGCCCTTCAGCGTGGCACTCCAGTTCTCGGTTGGTGCCGTGGCAGGAATCTCGATACCTGTAGGCTCATCATCATGGTCACTACATGCCGATGCAGATATAAGCAAGATAGTTGGCATCACAATTTTTACTGTCAGATCCAAGACAAGTTTCATCACATTTCTTTTCTTCATAATTGTTACGTTTCTAAGGTTATTATTAAAAAGTTTTTGCAAAGGTAACCAATTCTGGAGAAAAGAAGGTGAATCACAGTTTTTTCTCGTGATTATCAGTTTTAAGATGTGAACCTCCGTTTCAAATCACCTTTTTTAACCATTTGACACGGAGGTTCACTCATTGTGGGAGCATCAAGCCTTACTTGACACCCTTCATCGACAGGGCGATGCGCTTGCGCTTCAGGTCTACATCGGCAACTCGTACCATCACGTGCTCGTGCAGTTTTACTACTTCGTTAGGGTCGCTCACATATCTATCTGCCAACTGGGAGATATGCACCAAACCGTCGTTGTGAACACCGATGTCGACGAAGGCGCCGAAGTTGGTGATGTTCGTCACGATGCCTGGCACCACCATGCCCACCTGCAAGTCGGTAATTTCCTTGATACTGGCATCAAACTCAAATTTTTCCACCTTTCCACGAGGGTCAAGTCCTGGCTTGTCAAGCTCTGCCATGATATCGGTCAAGGTAGGAATACCCACCTCGGCAGTGACATATCTCTTGATGTCTATCTTCTTCTGCAGTGCCTTGTCCTCGACCAGTTGTTTCACCGTTACCCCTTGGTCTTTCGCCATCTGTTCCACAAGGGCATAACGCTCTGGGTGAACAGCAGTGCCATCCAGTGGATTCTTGGCGTTAGGTATACGAAGGAAACCAGCGCACTGCTCGAAGGCAGCAGGTCCCAGACGAGGCACTTTTTTGAGCTGCGCACGAGAGGCGAACGCACCGTTCTCCTTGCGATACTCCACGATGTTCTTGGCGAGCGTAGGTCCGAGACCACTCACGTAAGTAAGAAGATGCTGAGATGCGGTGTTGAGGTTCACACCCACCGAGTTCACACAACTCATCACCACGGTATCGAGGCTCTTCTTGAGCTGGGTCTGGTCTACATCGTGCTGATACTGACCGACACCGATACTCTTAGGATCTATCTTGACTAATTCAGCAAGAGGATCCATCAGTCTTCGACCGATGCTCACGGCACCACGCACCGTTACATCCTCGTCTGGGAACTCATCTCTGGCTATCTTCGAAGCCGAGTAGATGGAAGCGCCGTCCTCACTCACCACATAGATATCCACAGGGTGTGGATAACTGATGCCATGCAACCAGTCGCTCGTCTCACGGCTCGCCGTACCATTGCCCACAGCCATCGCCTCGACATGATACATTTTTACCATTCGCTGGATGGCAGCGGTAGCCTCACTTTTCTTGTTGCGAGGAGGATGAGGGTAGACGATTTCATGATGGATAAGGTTGCCCTGCGCATCGAGGCAACAGGTCTTGCAACCATTGGCGAAACCAGGGTCTACCGCCATCACTCGCTTCTGTCCGAGCGGAGCGGCGAGCAAGAGCTGGCGCAGGTTCTCGGCGAACACCACGATTGCCTCCTCATCAGCCTTCTGCTTGCTGAGCGCAGCAAACTCGGTCTCGATGCTAGGGTTCACCAGTCGCTTGAAGGAATCGTCCACAGCCTCAGATACCAACTTGGAAGCCTCTCCGTTGCCACGCACATAGCGTTGCTTCAGTCTATCGGTAGCATTCTGTTCATCACAGGTGATGCTGACACGCAGGAATCCCGCAGCCTCTCCACGGCGCATCGCCAACAAGCGATGGGAAGAACACTTCTTCAGAGGCTCTGAGAAGTCGAAATAATCAGAGAAACGCTGTGCCTCCTCCTCGTCCTTCTTCTTGGCAATGACCTTCGAGGTGATGACGGCGCCATGCTTGTATCTCTGGCGCACGGAGTTGCGAGTGAACTCATTCTCGCTGATGGTCTCGGCGATGATGTCCTTGGCACCCTGGATGGCAGCCTCCACATCCTTCACCTTCTCTCCCACAAACTTCTTGGCAACTTGCTCTGGGTTCTGCTCCTTTTGCAGGAGGATGAGCTGAGCCAATGGTTCGAGGCCAGCCTCACGAGCCACCTGTGCACGGGTTCTGCGCTTTGGCTTGTATGGCAGGTAGATGTCCTCCAGTTCGGTGGCATCCCAGCACTCAGCGATGCGCTTCTTCAGTTCATCGGATAGCTTGCCCTGCTCGTCGATGGTCTTGAGGATGGTCTCCTTGCGCTTCGCCATCTCCTTGTATTTCTCGCTTGCCTGGGCGATAGCCTCGATGTTCACTTCGTCCATGTTGCCCGTCTTCTCCTTGCGGTATCGGGAGATGAACGGAATGGTGCAGCCCTCTTCGAGCAGCTCCAGTGTATTCTCTACAGCCTGCTCACGAAGGTTGAGCTGGGCTGCTATCAGTTTCGTAAATTGATTCATCTTATTCTTGTCATGTTTTATTGTAATTGCAAAGGTACATCAAAAAAGTCGCAAAGACGAAACTCCTTGCGACTTTTAAGATTTATTGCTTTTCTAGACTTCCTCAAACATACATACTGGAACTTATTTTTTGATGGTGAACTCAAACTTCAGTCCACCATCCAACTGATTGTTCACCCTGATGGTTCCGCCATGCAATAAGACGGCATTCTTCACAATGGCGAGTCCCAGTCCTGTCCCGCCCATCTTGCGACTCCTGCCCTTGTCGACCCGATAGAACCGTTCGAAAAGACGCGGCAGATGTTCGGCAGGCACTCCTTGCCCATTGTCGCAGAATACAAAATGCCACTTATTGCCTTGTTCTTTTGCCTCTAGCGTCATGGTAGTCCCCTCGCCAGCGTAGGCAATGGCATTATCCGTAAGATTGCGGAACACACTATAGAGCAAGCTTCGATTGCCCTTCACCACAATGCGTTCGGGCAGCAGGTTCTTAAACACCATCTTTCGTTCTTCACGAGCCAATGTCGTTTCCTTGCAAATATCGCTGACGAGCTGGGTGATGTCCACAGCCTCAAAGTCTATCATGTCGGCTCCATCATCCAGACGGTTCAGCGTAGAGATGTCGTGGAGCAAAGAGGTGAGTCGCTCGCTCTGGGCATAGCAGCGCTGTAAGAATTGCGCCTTCATCTCCTCATTGATATGCGGATTGTCGAGTATCGTTTCCAGATAGCCCTGGATGCTGGCAACAGGGGTCTTCAGCTCATGGGCTATGTTTTGGGTAAGCTGCCGCTTCAGGATGTCCTGCTCTCGGCGAGTGGTCTGTATGCGCTTATACATCTTGATGATACGCTCGGCAATCTCGCCCAACTCGTCATTAGGAAACTTAGCCAGGTCTTCTACTTCCAGACTCTCATTATGGTCTGCCTTATAAGCGAAGATGCGTAGCTTGGAGATATTTTTTCCCAGGCGGTTGGTAAAACGATAGAGCACGACGGTAAGGATGAAGATGGCTACGAGGGCGAACCAGATGTAATGCTGGTCTGCCTGGAGCGACTTGGCGAGGTCGTCGTTATATGGCAATGCCGTACGCACTATCAGGTGGCATTTCGGGAAATACGAAGCCACATAGAAATAATCGTGCTTCATCGTCTTCGAGCGTCGCTCCACGCTTGTACCTATTCCCTCTTTCAAGGCCTCGGCGATTTCCTCTCGCTTGGCATGATTGGCAAAATGGCGATAGTCCTTACGCATATTGTCGAAAATAACCTTTCCGTCGGGCCTCACCAGGGTTATACGAAGGTCTTTGCTCTCATGTGCATTCACAAAATCCTGTATGTGGCGCTCATGGGAGAGCATCAAATCTTCCGCCAGCAACTCATTATAATTGGCCAGCTTCAAGGTGAGCGTGCTTATCTTGTACTGTTTCTCACGCTGTTGCTGAAACACAATGAAGCTGACAGCGAACACAAGGAACACTGCCAGAACCATGAAGTACAACCTTCTACCTATTATCGTCTTTTGAATTTTCAACATATCCCTAAGCATCAAAGTAATAGCCAAATCCCAGTCGGGTGACGATACACTTGGAGAATCTTCCTATCTTCTTGCGCATGCGAGTAATGTTGACATCCACCGTGCGGTCGAGCACCATCACATCCTTAGGCCATACACGGTTGATAAGCTCCTGGCGAGAGAACACTCTGCCTCTCTCTTCCAAGAAAAGGCACAAGAGCTCGAACTCCGTCTTGGTGAAAGGCACATTCTCGCCATCGATGGCAACGGTCTTCTTATCGAGATTCAACTGCAATCCCTGATAGTTGATAACCGTAGGTTCCTCCACCTCTCCTTGCTTCTCGGCTGTGCGGCGCAACACGGCACGCACCCTCACCATCACCTCACGGATGGAGAATGGCTTAGATATATAGTCGTCTGCCCCCAAGTTGAATCCTGTCACCGTATCATTCTCGGTGTCACGAGCCGTGAGGAAGATGATGGGAATCTGCGCGGTCGCAGGATTGGCTTTCAAGAGCTTTGCCATCTGAAAGCCACTCATTCCCCCCATCATCACATCCAATAATAATAGGTGAAAGGAAGCCACGTCTTTCTCCAATGCCTCTTCTGCCGAATTGGCTGTGTCCACTTCATACCCCTCGGTCTCTAGATTGAACTTCAAGATTTCACACAAGTCTTGTTCATCGTCAACGACCAATATTCTCTTCATTTTCTCTTCCATATTGCATGATGTTTTAATAACTGCTGCAAAAGTACGATTTTTCTTTCGTAACAACCGTTACATTCCATTACATTTTTATGACATTTGCGGTTTTAAAGGATAAAAAACGATAAAGAGAGCAGTTTTATCACACATTTTAACGTAATGTCACCACATTAGCTACATCTTTATTTGCCAGTTAAATACATTAGCTGTATATTTGCATCCGATTTTAAAAGAATGGTTATATAAATAAAACAGTAGATATGAAGGATAAAGTTAATACTACCCTACTCATTGGCGAACTCATCAAGAAAGAGCTAAAACGCCAAGGTAAGACTTCCGTATGGCTCGCCCAGGAACTGGGATGCCATCGCACTAACATTTATAAGGTATATGGCAGAGCGACCATCGACACAGGCATGCTTTTCCATATCAGCCAGTTGCTCAACGTAGACTTCTTCAAGCTCTATTCCGAAGCTTTGAAAAAGCAGAAAAAATAAAACTTATATTATAATCATACACGAAAAAACCGTGATGCCTCTACAATGGGCATCACGGTTTTTCCGTGTATAGAGTCTCACTCGTCTTAGGCTAGACGCTTCTCCAATCGTTCGCGAATGGCTGCTATAAAGCCTGCCGAGTTGACAGCCTTGGCCTCAACTCCCTCCATGAGGTTGACGAGGTCCTTGGTGGCGATACCGTCGTTCAAGGTATCGAAGCACGCTGCCTCCAGCTCATCGCCGAACTTCTGCAATGCCTCGTTGCCATCCAATTCACCGCGCTTCCTCAAGGCTCCGCTCCATGCGAAGATGGTAGCCATAGGGTTGGTGGATGTGTCCTCGCCCTTCAGATAGCGATAGTAGTGGCGGGTTACGGTACCATGGGCAGCCTCATACTCGTACTTGCCGTCAGGTGAAACCAACACAGAGGTCATCATCGCCAACGAGCCGAAGGCTGTACTGAGCATGTCGCTCATCACGTCGCCGTCATAGTTCTTGCAAGCCCAGATGAATCCGCCCTTGCTTCGGATCACGCGAGCCACGGCATCATCTATCAAGGTATAGAAGTACTCGATGCCCAGTTCGGCGAATTTCTCCTTGTAGTCGCTCTCATACACCTCCTCGAATATCTTGCGGAACTGTGCGTCGTAGGTCTTGGAGATGGTGTCCTTGGTGGCAAACCAGAGGTCTTGCTTGGTGTCGATGGCAAACTTGAAGCAACTGTGTGCGAAACTGCGGATGCTCTTGTCGGTATTGTGCATGCCCTGGATAACGCCTGCGCCATCGAAATGGTGGATTTCCACCTCCTGCTTCTTGCCGCTCTTGCCCTCGAACACGAGCTTTGCCACACCAGGCTCGTCGGCACGAAGCTCCACGCTCTTGTACACGTCGCCGTAGGCATGGCGAGCGATGGTGATAGGCTTCTCCCAGTTTTTCACACATGGGTGGATGCTAGGGATGGTGATAGGAGCACGAAATACGGTGCCGTCCATGATGCTACGGATGGTACCGTTAGGACTCTTCCACATCTTGTGCAGATGGTACTCGTCCATACGCTGGGCGTTAGGGGTAATGGTGGCACACTTCACGGCAACGCCATATTTCTTAGCAGCCTCAGCAGAGTCGATGGTCACCTGGTCGTTGGTTTGGTCGCGATAAGGCAAACCGAGGTCGTAATACTCAGTTTTCAAATCGACGAAAGGAAGAATCAGTTCGTCCTTAATCATCTTCCAGAGAATACGAGTCATCTCGTCACCATCCATCTCCACCAAAGGAGTTGTCATTTGAATCTTTTCCATAACACTATATTATAATGTATAATTAATAATTTACAATGTATAAGCGCAAATATGACGCTTCTAATATTTTGTCTGCAAAATTAATAAAAATATTCAAGAAAAGAAAGAAAACAGAGATTATTTCTTTCAAAATGACAAGAAAGAGAGATTTTTCGACTCTTTTATTCATAAATAGCGCATATCTATGCAAAAAGGCATCAGCGAGCCATAACCTGCCCACTGATGCCTTCACCTATTTATTATTTTACCGTTAGATTACTTCTCCTCTGGAGCCTTGTCGATCAAGTCCATGAACTGGTCGAGCTTAGGAGTGATGATAATTTGAGTACGACGGTTGCGCTGCTTGCCCACCTCGGTGTCATTGCTTGCGATAGGGTTGTACTCACCACGACCACCAGCAGTCAAGCGCTTAGGGTCTACGCCGAAGTGATCCTGTAGATACTGTACCACTGAAGCTGCACGGAGAGCAGAGAGATCCCAGTTGTTGCGGATGTTCTTCATCTTGGCGCTGGTAGTGCTTACAGGCACATTATCGGTGTTACCCTCGATGAGCACATCATAGTCTTTATAATCGGTGATAATCTTGGCAATCTTGCTCAAGGTCTCCTGGGCACGGCTGTTCACCTCGTAGCTACCGCTCTGATAGAGCATATTGTCGGCGAGAGAGATGTAAACCACACCCTTCAACACCTGTACGTCAACCTCCTTCATCTCGTCCTTGCTCAATGAGCGAGTCAAGTTGTTGGTGAGAACCATGTTGAGAGAGTCGCTCTTGCTCTTCACCTCTACCAAGTGACGGATGTACTGGTTGCTCTCGTTGATTTGGTCTACGAGCTTCTCGATGCTGATATTGCTCTTGCCAGCATTGGTCAAACTCTTGTCAAGAGCCTCCTGCATGGAAGAGTAATCCTTCTTCATCTGAGCGAGCTGATCCTCTAGAGATGTCACACGAGCCTGAGAAGCTGCGAGCTGCTCCTTTGCATTCTGGTAGTTACCCGTCAATTCCTTATTTTCATTTTGACAATTCTGAAGATCTTTCTTACTAGCACAACTTGTACTGAGCAATGCGGTTGCCATCAGCGCCATTGCTAAAATCTTGGTCTGTTTCATATCCTTTTTGATTTTTAATTATTATCTAAATTCATTTTCTAACTCACTCTGCCTGCTTATCAAACATGCAATACTGCTGCAAAGTTATAGATAAGACTACAATAATCATCATTTGTCAAACTCATTTAGATAATTTTAACCACAAAAAATGCTTTTTCTCTCATTTTTAACAAATTAACCTATATATTCTTGCCCTTTTCCGAAGGAAATAAGCAGACTGGGTTGCCTGAAAATCTTCCCGATACTAAGAATAAGTTCTATTCTGCTGAGCAGAATAGATATTCCACACAGCAGAACGCATATTCCACACAGCAGAACATATATTCTGCTCAGCAGAACAGAA
>CAVKXW010000115.1:0-10378 GCA_963660215.1 Bacteroidaceae bacterium
TGAGGATAGATATCCTTTCGGCAAGCGAAAGCGCTTTCACCATCAAGGCTAGCATTTATGATGCCCAGCAAATCTATATGGAATATAAAGGAGAAATGACAGTATGACAAAACTCTGTATCTACATATATCGCTATTACCGAGACCATCGTCCTGTATTCTGGACTTCGATGATAGGGCTGTTCTTGCTCTTCGGTTACTTCTCGTCGCAAATCCATCTCGAAGAAGACCTTAACAAATTGATGCCGTCATCCCGCAACGAGGATGGCAGCATGAAGCTTGCTTTTGCGAATCTTCGTATCAAGGACAAGACCTTTCTGCTCTTCGAGGGCAAGAAAGGTGTCTCTACGGAACGGATTGCCGGGGTGTGCGACGAATTCGTTGACACCCTGCAAGTTCGTGATGGCAAGCAAGACTCCTGTAGCCGTGCCGTCGGGGATGTCTTCTATCGTCTCTCTGACGACTTGATACCTGATGGTATCGACTATCTTTCGGAACATCTCCCTGCCTACATCGACACTTCGCTCTATGCCCATATCGACACGCTGCTTACCGCAGAGCACATGGCTAGGCAGATGCAGCAGAACAAGAAGGACTTGATGGGCGACTTCGGGTCGGCTTATCCTGAGCTGATACAGTCGGACCCGATAGGCATTCGCAATGTGATAGCCGAGCAGATGAAGCCGTTGATGGCTGGTGGCACAGGTGGCTACAAGACCATCAACAACCATTTCTTCGTATCTGATTCTACGGTGTGCGTTGCCTTTCTCACGCCTCGTTACTCTGCCACAGACACAGGCAAGGGTTCTGCGTTATTTCAGCAGTTGAACGAGCTGATAGACAGATTTGCCATCTCCCATCCCGACGTACACATCAGCTACCATGGCACTCCGGCAAGCGGATTCTACAACGCCAAGCAAATTAAGCACGACTTGATGGACACCATCGGAGGCTCGTTCTTGGTGGTTATCGCATTCTTGCTCGTCTGTTTCCGCCGTTGGAACACCTTGCCATTGCTCATCTTGCCAGTGGCATTTGGCACGATGTTCGGTCTCACCATGATGTATTTCATTAAGGGGCAGTTCTCTTTGTTGGCTTTAGGTATAGGAGCAATTATCCTCGGCGTGGCATTGAGCTATGTGCTTCACATTTTGACACATCATCGGTATGTAAGCGACCCAGAGCAGTTGCTGAAAGACCAAGTGCGCCCTGTATGCCTGGGGTGCCTCACCACCATAGGTTCTTTTACTGGTCTTATCTTTGTCAACACCTCCCTGTTGCAAGACTTCGGTCTCTTTGCCGCCTTTGCCATCGCTGGCACCACGATTTTCTGCCTTGTGTTCCTTCCACAGTTGTTGGACAAGGCTAAGGAAACGGATGTCGAGAAGGCTGATGCCAAGAACCATGCTTTCGCTCTCATCGACCGCATCAACGCTTATCCATTCCATCAACAGAAACCATTGTTGGCGGTTATCTGCCTCTTGATGGTGATCTGCATCGGAAGCTATCTGGCAAAAGGCACACAGTTTGATGCAGACATGCACAACTTAGGTTATAAGGCTGAGAACACAACCTATTCGGAAAATCTCCTGAGAAATAAGACTTTTACAGGCGACAAGCAGAAGTATTTTGCCGCATCGGGCAAGACGATGGAAGAGGCCATCGCCCACTTTGCCGTGTTGGAGTACAAACTCGACTCTTTGCAGCAACTCAGTTTGGTGAAGAGTTACACGCACACCGAAAAGATATTTGTGCCACTGAAGATACAGCAGGAACGCATCAATGCCTGGAAGAACTATTGGACGGAGGCGCGCTTGGCGAAAGTGAGACGATTGATAGCCGAGACAGCCCCATCGGTGGGCATGAATCCCGATGGCTTTGAGCCATTCTTCGACTTGGCAAGAGGTGACTACAAACCAGATGCGCTATACAAGGCAGGCATCATTCCCGAAGGTTATCTCTCCACCTTGATGGAGCAATCCTACAATGGGGAATATCTCTGCTTCACCTCTGTGAGATGTACCAACGACACGATACATAGCAAGACGAGTGACTATTATCGCATCTGCGATGCCATCGCCAACGTGCCTCACTTGATGGTGCTCGACACATACTATTATACTCGTGACACATTGCTAAGCATGAACGAAGACTTCAACGTGCTGCAATGGGTGTCGATGATATTTGTCTTCATCGTCCTCTTCGTCAGCTTCAGTTTCGACATCAAGAAGACATTGCTCGCTTTCATGCCAATCCTGTTCAGTTGGATTATCGTGCTGGGGGCAATGGCACTGTTTAACGTAAGGTTCAATCTCATCAACATCATCATTTCGACCTTCATCTTCGGTATCGGTGTGGATTACAGCATCTTCGTGATGAACGGATTGACGGAGAGCAAGGACGCAGGCAAGTTACTGAGTTATCACAAGACGGCGATATTCTTCAGTGCCGTGATTCTGATAGTAACAGTAGCCTCCATGTTGTTTGCTCTGCACCCAGCCATTCGCTCCGTAGGTTTCTCCACCCTGGTGGGCATGGTGTCGGCTATGGTTCTATCCTATGTAGTGCAACCTGCCCTTTGGTATGCAATGAACAAGAAAAAAAACGAAAAGTAGAAAATCATGAAATATGACGTAATTATCATAGGTAGCGGACTTGGCGGACTGGAATGCGGATACATTCTTGCCCGACAAGGAAAGCGTGTGCTCATCCTTGAACAGGGCAGCCAACCTGGTGGATGCCTACAGAGTTACAAGCGAAAAGGTTTGTCCTTTGACACAGGCTTTCACTATGTGGGAGGTCTGGGCGAAGGAGAGTCTCTGCATTCCGTGTTCAAGTACCTGGACTTGATTTCATTGCCTTGGCATCAACTGGACAAGTATTGTTTTGACAAGGTGACCATCGGCGAGAGAAGTTTTGACTTGGCACAAGGCTATGAGAACTTCTGCGACCAACTGGCGGGCGAGTTTCCATCAGAACGCATCGGACTAATGCACTATACCAAACAGCTCAGGGATTCCATCACCGAGCAAGTGAATCCGTTCTCTCCCGAAGCCATACACCCCGAATATATGGGAGCATTGGTGATGACAAGCGCATGGAAATTCTTGGAAGACACTTTCCATGACCCTCTGTTGCGAGATGTATTGAGCGGAACCTCGCTGAAAATGGAACTTAGGAAAGAATCACTTCCGTTGTTCAGTTTTCTGCATGGCAACAGCAGTTATGTGGAAAGCAGTTGGCGACTGAAAGGCGATGCCTCGCAGATTGTGGACCGTCTGGTACATGGCATTAGAACAATGGGCGGCGAAATCATCTGCCAAGCCCTGGTGACGGAACTGGTGGAGAAAAACGGGCGGTTGCGATGTGCCGTCTGTGCAGATGGCGAGCGATACGAGGGCGATATGTTCATCAGCGGCATTCACCCAGCGCAGACTTGCGACTTGGTGAAGGATAGCTGCAAGCTGAAGAAAGTGTTCCGCCGTCGCATCGACGAGGCGAGCAATACATTTGGCATGTTCACCGTATCGTTGGTATTTCCACCCCATACCATGCGTTATCTCAACTATAATCACTACATCTATCGGAAAGGCGACATCTGGGATATTCATGAAAAAGGCTTGAAACAAGAGTGGGTATGTCGAGAGAACGGTATGCTCCACAAGGAAATAGAAGAGGTTGATGGTGTATTAATGAGCAGCCGAGTGCCCGAGGACGGAAGCGAATATACTTGGCAAGTAGATTTGCTCACGCCTATGCCTTGGAATCTCTGCAAGGACTGGCAGGGAACAAAGGTGGGGCATCGAGATACTGGCTACGAGGAGATGAAAGAGCAGTTGGCAGACAAGTGCATCGAACTGGTGGCCCATTTTATCCCAGATATCAGATGTTACTCGTATCGCTATACTTCCACGCCGCTCACTTGGCACGATTATACACTCACTCCAGAGGGCAGTGCCTACGGTATGCGCAAGGACTATCGCAACCCATTGATGACCGTTTTGTCTCCTCGCACTCCTATTCCTAATTTGCTTTTCACTGGTCAAAATCTGATGATGCACGGTGTGCATGGCGTAACAATGACCAGCCTACATACCTGCGCAGCCATCTTGGGAAAGGAAGTGATTTGGAAGATACTGAACACATAAGAAGCAGATACATCAGAAAAAGAAATTATAACAACTTAATAAATTCAAAAAAATATGACCAAGAAAAGATATGCTTTAGTGACAGGAGGCAGCCGCGGCATCGGCAGAGCCATTTGCATCAAACTTGCCTCGATGGGCTACCACGTCCTCATCAATTATGTACATAATCGCAACGAGGCAGAAAAGACGCTACTGATGGTGCGTGAGGCAGGAGGCGATGGTGAGGTGATGCAGCTTGACGTGGCTAATGGCGAACAGGTAAAGACCGTGCTGGAGGCATGGAAGGAAAAGCATCCCGAAGGTTACATAGAAGTACTGGTAAACAACGCAGGAATCCGCCACGACGGTTTGATGGTCTTTATGCCAGAGAATGACTGGCACAGCGTACTCGACACCTCATTGGATGGACTTTATTATGTTACACAGAGCCTGTTGCAACCGATGCTCGTACACAAGTTCGGTCGCATCATCAATATGGCGAGCGTTAGCGGACTAAAAGGTTTGCCTGGACAGACCAACTATTCCGCCGCCAAGGGTGGCATTATAGCCACAACCAAGGCATTGGCTCAAGAGGTGGCTCGCAAGAATGTAACCGTCAATGCCGTAGCCCCAGGTTTCATCGAGACAGATATGACCGAAGGGCTTGACGTGGCTACGCTCCAGAAGAATATCCCGAGCCAGCGTTTCGGTAAGCCAGAGGAAGTGGCAGAGTTGGTGGGATTTCTTGCTTCCGACAAGGCAAGCTACATCACGGGAGATGTGATTTCCATCAATGGCGGACTTTATACATAATAGTCTAAGTCCTGCCATCATATAAAACAGAATACGGACAAAAAAAATACGAATATGAAAAGAATCTTTACTCTCTTATTCTCTCTCTTGTTGACTTGCCTCGCCGTCTCTGCGCAACAAGCCGACTTGCGCAAGACGGTGGCAAGTCATTTCAAGGGATTGAACACTTTTTCAGCAAGCATCAAGTTGACTCGCCACAATGTAGCCCTCACGAACGATGTGGTGACCAAAGGACATTATTATTGGAAGCGTCCCAACAGCCAGAGCATGGTGTTCACCGATTCCAAGGAAATGCTCTTGGCTGTAGGCAACAGCTACACGATGGTGAAAGGCGGCAAGCAGCGCACCATCAAGGCGAAAGGCATGGGTAACAATCCGTTCGAGATTCTCAGCGACATCTACACCCACCTGCAATCAGCAGACGGCAATGGCTCATTGACAACCCAAGCCAATGTATCAGTCACCAAACAGGGAGCATCTTACCTTCTGACTGTTACTCCAAAAACTACAGATGCTAAGGCAAGGCGAAGGCTGATGTTTACCTCGCTCGTCATCACTGTAGATGCCAAGACAGGGAACATGAGCCGTCTGCTCATCCATGAGCGTGGCGGCAACTATTCGCAGTACGATTTCTCAGGATATGCGCTCAATGCGAACATCAACAGCAAAATGTTCACTATACAAGCCCTAAAATAGGAAGGCTGACATGAGAAAGCGAATCAACAATCTGTTCTTCATCTTTGGCTTGGTGGCTGTCATCGTCATGTTTTTCTCTTTCGATGTCAGTTTCTCCGAATTATGGGGATACATCCATAAGGCAGGCTATTGGTTGGTTGCGATATTGGTGCTATGGACGGGACTTTATGCCATGAATGCTTTGGCTTGGTGGGTTATCATCCGTGGCTCAGGTCCGACTAACATAAGTTTCTTGCGCCTTTACAAACTGACCATAACAGGTTTTGCCCTCAACTATGCCACCCCTTGCGGATTGGCAGGGGGCGAGCCATACCGCATCATGGAACTATCAAGATACATAGATGCAAGGCGAGCTACCTCATCGGTCATCTTATTTGGTATGATGCATATATTCAGCCATTTCTGGTTTTGGCTGACGAGTATCGCCGTCTATCTGTTGTTGGTAGCAATTGGTGACCTGTCTATTTCTACAACCGTGGTTGGAGTGTTGTTGTTTGCCTCGCTCTTTTGTTGCGGTGGAATATACCTTTTCCTCCAAGGCTACAAGAATGGGCTGACAGTGAGGTTGGTTAGATGGCTTTCCAAATTGCCTGGCTTGCACAAGAAAGGCGAACGATTCCTGCAATCACATATCGGTGACTTGGAGCGAATAGACCAGCATATCTCCGATTTGCATAGCCAGAACAAGCGTTCATTTATGGGCAGCTTGTTATTGGAATATTTCGGAAGAATACTTCAGAGCTTCGAGATATTCTTCATGTTGCTATTGTTTGGGATAGATGGAGGCGGCACGTTCGGTGGCTATGTCCTTGTGTTTCTCCACTCGTTTCTCATCTTGGCCTTCACCTCACTCTTTGCCAATTTGCTGGGATTCTTGCCGATGCAGTTGGGTGGACGCGAGGGAGGCTTTGCCATGTCGGTAGCCCAAATGGGAATGACTGGTGGCATTGCCATGTTTGTCAGCATCATTTGCCGAGTACGTGAATTTATCTGGATTTGCGTAGGACTGGCTCTTATGAAAATCTTTAAAAACGAATAATGTTATGAGTGGAAACAATCAAGTAAAATCTACATATAAGTCGAATGATACAGAGGAATGGCTCGACCGAGTTTGGACTCGTCCGATAGGCTACTTATGGGCTAAGTTCTTTGAACGCCTCAACGTACATCCCAACACGGTTACTGTTCTGTCCATGATTATCGGTGCCAGTTCCGCATGGTTCTTTGCGCATGGTTCTTACCGCACGGAGGGCTATGATGGACTTATTTTCAATCTGACAGCCATCTTCCTATTGGCTTGGGCAAATTTCTACGACAGTGCCGACGGTCAGTTGGCTCGCATGACAGGCAAGAAGACTCGCCTGGGGAGAATCCTCGACGGTGCGGCAAGCGAGGTATGGTTTATTCCCATCTACCTGAGTTTGGTTTATCGTTTCTACCTACACCATGACTGGGAATTTGGAATCTTGGGGATTGACAATACGGCAACTAATACATGGATAGCGACAGGATTGTTGCTGTTGATGGTGTTATATTCTGGCTTCGGATGTCATGGTCGCCAATGTGGCTTGGCAGATTACTACCGACAGGTACATCTTTTCTTCATAAAGGGAGAGGCTGGTAGTGAATTGGATAATTCTGTGCAACAGCAACAGATTTACGACACGACACCGTGGAAAGGCAACTACCTTTGGAAGGCTTTTCTGAAAACGTATGTCAACTATACCAAGGCGCAAGAGAAACAAACACCTATGTTCCAAAGGTTGATGTCGAAACTTCGCACTCGCTATGGTGCAACCGAGAACATTCCACAGGCATTCCGTGACGAATTTCGCAAGAAGTCCCTGCCACTGATGAAGTGGACGAATATCCTGACGTTCAACACGAGAGCCATCGTACTCTATCTCGTTTGCTTGGCAGATGTGCCTTGGTTATATTTCTTCTTCGAGATATTTGTCATGGGTGGTTTGTGCCAATATATGCGCTGGAAGCATGAGAAGATGTGCGCAGCATTGTATGATCCATTCAAGTAAGATAATTTGTATATAACAACATGATTATGAGAGCCAGAACATTTCTTTTATTCATGGGGATGCTGTTTGCCAGTCTTCTCCATGCACAAGACCTCACCGTCAGAGGAACGGTTACCGACTCTATCACAGGCGAGCCATTGCCCTATGCGTCACTCATCTTGCAAGGTACAGGAAAAGGAGGTGTGACCGATGGCAATGGCAACTTCTCATTGAGCTTGCCCAAGCAAAACGGTACGCTCAAAGTATCATTTATGGGATATAAGCCGAAAGACATCCATATATCAGCCCGCCAAACAACCTTGGAACTCAACATCTTGCTCCGTCCCGAAGGTGTTGCCTTGACAGAGGTAGTGGTGAAGCCTAAGAAGGAGAAATATCGCAAGAAGGAGAATCCTGCTGTTGCATTCGTGCGCCAAGTCATCGCCCGACGCAAAGAGAACAATCCTCGCAACCACGAGTATTTCAGTTACGACCAATACGAGAAGACCATCTTCGGCAAGAACGACTACACACCGAAGGTGAAGAAAAGCGGAAAGATAGGTAAGTTTGATTTCTTGCAGGAGTTTGTCGATACCTTGGACGACGGCATCACGATTCTTCCCGTATCGGAGAAGGAGAAAGTGCAGACGGTGTTTTACCGTAAGTCGCCTCACTCTGAGAAGCAAGTGGTAAGGGGATTCAAGTCTTCGGGCATTGACGAGATATTTTCGAGCGATGGCATCCAACAGTTCTTGGGCGAGGTGTTCAAGGAGGTGGATATTTTCCAGAACGATGTGCCGCTGTTCTTGCAACGCTTCGTCAGTCCTCTCTCAACCTTGGGACCAGACTATTATAAGTATTACCTGCTTGACACGGTGGTGGTGAACAACCAGCGTTGCGCCGACCTCGGATTCGTGCCTCACAATTCCGAGACCTGGGGATTTACGGGACATCTCTACATTACACTCGACTCTACTTATTTCGTTCAGCGAGCCGTGCTCAACGTACCCAAGAAAATCAACCTCAACTATGTGTCGAAGTTGACCATCGTCCAAGAATTCATGCGTACCGCCGACAGCACTCGCCTCATCACCAAAGATGACATCAGCGTGAACTTCAAGCTCACGGAGCGCACCAAGGGTATGTATGCACGCCGATTGAACATCTATTCCAACCAGTCGTTTTTGCCGCTTACTATGGAAGAGGCAAGGTACTTCAAGGAGAGTTCGCCAGTCATCAACCTGTATGGCTCTCGACATCAGACAGATACCTTTTGGGATGAACACCGTCCGCAAGAGGCTGCGAAGCGCAATGCCAACTCCACGGAGATGCTGATGAAGCGACTCAATGCAGTTCCTGCCTTCCGCTATACGATGCGTTTTCTCTCCACTATGTTCAATGGTTACATACCAACGCATCCCGACCCTAGCAAGAGTAAGTTTGAGTTTGGTCCGATGAACTCCACGGTCAACAACAACACCTTGGAGGGTATGCGTTATCGCATCGGAGGAACTACCACGCCAGCTTTCAACAAACATCTGTTTCTCGATGGCTATGTGGCATACGGTGTGAAAGACGAGAAATTGAAGTACGATGGTCTCATCGAGTATTCCTTCAACGACCGCAAGGAATATCGTAAGGAGTTCCCCGTGCATTCGCTTCGACTGGAATATATGTACGACATCAACAAGCTCGGGCAGAGCTACATGTACACTTCCAAGGATAACATGATGCTGATGATTCGCCGCAAGAAAGACCGTGACATCTCGTATTTGCGCCAGGCGGAACTGACCTACACCCACGAGTTATACAGCGGATTCTCCTACAAGGCTATCTTGCGCAACCGTCGTGAGTATGCCACGGATCTTGCCGTGTTTGACAAGTTTGTGGCAGATGGCAGTCTCATTCCGCAAAGTCATTACGACATGACCCAGTTGGAGTTGAACCTCCGCTATGCGCACAATGAGAAGTTTTATCAGACTCGCAACCTGCGCATCCCAATCACATTCGATGCCGCCATCTTCAACGTGAACCATGTGGCTGCCGTGAAGCACGTGTTAGGCTCAGACTACAACTATCAGCGTACTGACCTCGGCTTCCAGAAGCGTTTTTGGTTCTCTGCCTTCGGCTACATCGACATCATCACCAAGGCAGGCAAGGTTTGGACAAAAGACCCGTGGCCTCTGCTCATCATCCCGAACGCCAACCTCACCTACACGATTCAGCCAGAGTCATACACCAACATGAATGCCCTGGAATTCATCAACGATGAATACCTCTCATGGGATGTGACCTACTATCTGAACGGCAACTTGCTGAACCGTCTGCCGCTCCTCAAGAAGTTGAAGTGGCGAGAGGTGTTCTGTTTCCGTGGTCTGTATGGTCATCTCACAGACAAAAACAATCCGATGAAGGCCAACGAGACAGAGGGATTATTCCGCTTTCCGTCCTACACTCATCTGATGACTAACACTCCCTATATGGAGGCGAGTGTGGGTATCGAGAATATTTTCAAATTCCTTCGCATTGATTACGTTTGGCGATTAAGTTATAGAAATTTGGAGAATATTCAGAAGAGCGGTGTGAGAATGACGATGGTGTTGTCATTCTAATGCCTAAAGATGCCCTCTCCTCAGCCTGTACTCCATCGGACTAACCCTGAACTTCCGCTTGAACGCCGTGCAAAAATGGCTCTGATAATCATAGCCCAGCTTGATGCCGATGTCGGCGA
>CAVKXW010000116.1:0-10306 GCA_963660215.1 Bacteroidaceae bacterium
TGTTCAACGGTGCAAAGATAGTATATTTTCAGAAAACACAATGTATCTTTTTTACGGATTTCTTGGCTGACATTAGTCTGACAATTCATTAAAGCCATAAAACTCTACTTCATCATTGAATTTTTCACAAAGAAATTTGGAATTTACAATATTTCTGTGTATTTTTGCACTATTATTCTAAAATATAAAGGTTATGACTACATTGGCAATAAATAAACTATGGAATTTCATTCAGTCATTATCTATGACTGCAAACAATGAGCGTTGGCTTGCCGAACGTTTGTTAGAATCTGCTAATGAAAAATCTAAAGTGGAGGAAAAGGGTGCATCTACAACTTCATGGAGAAATTACCAACTTTCCCCTGAAATCATCAATATGTCATTGCACCATCGCAAAAAGGTTTCTGACAAAATTGAAGATTCCTTATATACAACTATAGAGGAAAAGTACAGATGAAAGTATTTCTAGATACCAATATCGTCATCGATTTTTATGATCAGCGAGGAAAGTTTTATTTTCCCGCAGCTATCATCTTTGACTTAGCACACAGAGGAAAAATCCAATTATATGTTTCTGCTACTACTTTTGTTAATGCATTCTTCATACTGAGAAAGTCTTACGAGTCGGCTGATTTATATAAGTCGATGAGAGGACTTGCCTCACTATGCAAAATTACTGATGTCAACCAAGACATTATCCAAAAATGCTTAGAAGAAGAAAGGAAAGACTTTGAGGATAGCGTACAATATGAATCTTCCTTATTACATCAAGTTGACGTGATTATTACCTTAAATTAGCAGGCTTGCATTTTTGTGAAATTTTAAGTCTGCTAATTTAAGGATATAGTTGATAACGCTAAATTTCTCATTTTATTTTATGGACGACCACCGTTTGAGCTTCCCTTCAACACGGCGGTAACCGTAGAGGAAGAAGAACCGCTCGTCATGGTATAGCTATTGCCTGTAGTAAGGCCTGCGCAAGAAATCAACACAGAACTACTGCTGCTTGAATTTCCACCAGGACCATTGTTGCCCCCAGGTCCGCCATTTCCGCCAGGACCACCACCAGCACGACCTCCAAATCCGCCATTGCTAGATGAAGAAGAATAAGTGCTAGGAACAGTGAAGGTCGCCAATACGGTATCGCCATTCTTCAAGGTAATCTCAGAATCGGCGGTAACAGACATCGTTCCGCTCACGTATGGTTGGGTAGACTCCGAGGTGCTTGGCACAGAGTTTCCGCCACCCACGGCAAGCAAAGTTCCGCCTGTAAAGATGACTGTATAGCCGTCTTCCTCGTTGGCGTCTATGCCACACTCAGGGGCTCTCGTTCCGAATGCCTTGATGACACCGCCACTGATATACATATTTCCGTTGGAATCCAAACCGTCGTTGTCTGCGGCAACCACCGTGATGTCACCCCCCTTGATGTACATGTGACTGCTAGAATTAATCGCATCATCGTAGGCATTGATGACGATAGTTCCGTCGTTGATGGTCAGCTCCGCCTTGCTCTCGATGCCCTCGGCACCATTGCCTGTAGTAGAGACATTGATGGTTCCACCGTTGATTTCCACATTGCCATCTATCTTCATACCCTTAGGTGAAGACTTCTGGTCGCTTGTCAGTCTATCGGTGCTACCTGTGTAATTGGTATATTCCGTACCATTCACATAAGCGTACATACCGCCAGTGGTGCTTACCGTGATATTACCGCCATTAATAGTTAGAGTGCCATCGCCATTGATGCCCTTGCCGCCACTACCAGTGCTTGTGAGCGTAAAGGTACCTCCGTCTATCTGGATATTTCCATCTGCGGCAATACAACTAGAAGCCTTGGTCTTGGCATCGTCTGAATCCCAAGCACCGCCACCAGCAGAAGTGATGTTGATAGTACCATCCGAAATGGTCAAGTCGCCCTCTGCCTTCAAGCCCTTGGTACAAGTGCCAGTAACTGCAATATCTATAGTTCCGCCAGTGATAGTCAATGCGCCAGTATCTTCCTCGTCACGGTCTGCCTCGTTTTCTTCCTTGTAAGAAACCTGCACGCCATCGTCCGCAACGCCCTTGATATTCAACGCACCACTCTCCATCAAGAAATACTGACTACAGTTGATGCCATCCTTGACGGCAGAAAGCACATTTACGGTACAATTCTTCAGCTCCATATACTCCTTGGAATAGATGCCGTGGGCTGTGTTACCATAAACATTGAGCGTACCCTTGCCCTTCAACTCCAAGTGTCCCTTGCAGACGATACAACCTTTCCAATCGCCATCGGCTGCATCGGTAAGTGTATTCTCCGTGTCCTTCTTCACGCTGAGGGAGATTCGCTTGCCATCCTGGATATTCAGAGTAGCACCCGAAGGATTGGTCAAGGTCAAGCCGTTCAGTTCGAGCGATGCCTTGTAAGAACCCGACATATTGAACTCGCCATCCGTGGAAGTACCTGTGAGCGAATAAGTAATCTCACCACAAGTGTCATCGCTCACATCCGAACTCTGCACGACATTGACATGGGCGTTCGTGATGGTAGGAGTCACGTATTGAGCCACGTTTCCTGCAATGGTCATCGTGGCTGTCGTTCCACTATAGCTGACGTTCACTGTATTGTCATCCACCTCGCTGTCATCGACATACATCTTGGTGATGTCGCTCACATTGAAGGTTTTGCCTTGTATGGTAAGCGTCTCGCCATTCTGATAAGTCATACTATTCGTCTGATCCGCCGAGAAAGCGTATGTTATGTTGTCGGTAACGACATTCAAGGTCTGCGCCTCCGCCCCAAAAGTGACGAAGCCAGCCATCATCATAGAAGCAAAAAGTCTTTTCATTTCACTGCGATTTTTTGAGTTTTACCATTGCCTTTCACCACATACACTCCAGCAGTCGCCTTGCTCGTGAAAGCTTGCAAATTGCTGTACTTGCCATAGCTTACGCCATAGATAGAGAATACTTCCACTTCGCCATCTGCATCAGATATAGCGATGTCCTTGATGCCTGTCGCATTCTCAGAAGAGAAGTACATACTGCTCAAATCAGACACTTTCAACTCTTGGCTCTCCGAACCATTGGTAGCGACGAGCTTTCCATCAGAGAAAGTCATCGTCAGCGATTCCACTCCTATCGAAACCTGCGAGCCATCCGCTTTTTGGAAGGTGAGGTAAGGATAGGTATCGGCATGAGCGGCTGCTACAGCCAGCATTGCCGAGAAAAGAAACATAAACCTCTTTTTCATTTTCTTGATTTTATGAAAGATACTAATGTTTTATAAATCCGATGCAAAGATATGACTTTTCCTCGACACTCACAACTTTATTCAACAAACTACCTTATTTCTTCAACGAATCAGGAAGATGGCTCAAAAGTCCCTACTTCATGATTCCCGTCTCTCGCTCTTTGTTCTGGATATTCTTCTGAATCTCACGATACTTCTTGCCTCGATTGATGCGCCAAGCGATGCTGAGCTGAACCATATTCCCCCAAGCGGCAGAGTGAACGGACATCTGTTTCTGCACCAAGGCATTGACCAATTCCGACGAATCGAGCTTCGGATGGGCGAGGAATGGATTCTGCGCATAGAGCGTAAAGTCGAAATAGCCTAGGCGATAGCCCACGGAAGCATTGAGGGCAGCACCTTGATGCCCTTTCATCTCTCCCTCCATGAAGTTCCAGCCATTGTCGGCATTCAGCATGAACGACCAGTTGCCCCAATATCCTTGCAGGTAAGCCCCATAACCATAAGAGGTGTAAAGATGGCTGTAGTCATCGCCCTTGTTAAAGAAGCGACAAATATCAGCATACACCGTCAGCGTAAGATGGTCGGGGATGAGGTCGAGGCGACAATCGTCCCTGAAGTACAACATGTTGCAATGCGGTTGGTTGGATTGCATATAGAGGAATTGGTTGTCGTCCGTGCGAGTGTACTTCGCCAAGTTGCAGTTTCGGTTGATGCGATAAGTTACGCCCAGGATATTGTGCAGGCGAGGCTTGCTATAATCCAAGCTCAGCCACTGCTCATACCTACTGCTCGGACGAAGCGCAGGATTGCCCACCGTCCACTCCATACTGTTCTGTCGGATGCGAGTGTCGGAAATCATCGCCACTTGCGAGATGTGCTGCGACAACTCAAAGATGTAGCACAGACGGAGGGCGGAAGACAGCGGATAGGCAAGCGTGAGCTTCGGACGAGTGAGCCAATAGCTGTAGGAATCGCTCCCTTGTCGATAGCGCTGGTTGCTCAGTCCGAATCCTGCCACGTAATTCAGCTTAGCCCATTGCCCCTTGATTTCCGAAAATCCATAGATGCCCGAGGTGTGGATTCCGTTCACGCTCTCCACGTCGCCCATGTAACTGTTAGACATATATTTCCAGTTCCAATGCACGCCAGCAGAAAGCGTAAACGGCTTTAACCGATTCTCGTAAACAGCCTCACCGATAAGCGAATACGTCTTGCCATCCACTTGATATGAGTAGGGTGCGCCCTCGTCATCGTAACTGTCGCTCTTGGTACTGATGTAAGTTCCCAAGAGGTCTGCCGTGAAGGATTGGCGAACACCCAACTGATGGAAGAAATAGAGGTCGAGCGAAGGGGTGAAACTGCGGCTCTTGTCGTTGCTGTGGGCGATGTACTCGGAAGAGCCGTCAGAAACCAAAGTCTCGCCAAAGGTGCGTGGTCGATTGTCGAACGCCGTAGAAAAGGCTGTCTGAAACACATAGGATGCTGAATCGGCAAGGCTATACTTCAATTCCAATGTATTGCCGAAGTCCTTCACTCGCCCACTCTGTCGCTGGCGAGACATCTCGTACACCGTGCCATCCGTCAAGTGGTACTGCGCATTCTCCCGATAATCGTTTGCCCGACAGTCGGAATAGTTCTGCTCATAGAAGAGGTGGAACTGACTATTGCCCCGATTCACGGAGGCAAAGACATCGTTCACCCCCGTCTTGGTGGTCAAGGCATTGGTGAGGTCGAAGCCCACGGAGCCACCCACGCTCTGGCGGCGAGTACGAATGTCTATCACGTATGCAACATCCTTGCCGTACCTCACGCCAGGGCTGTCGATATAGTCGATACGAGAGACGGTGGAAACATCGAGAGCTTGCACGTCTCTCACATTGGCGATGATGCCATTGATGCGCACCTGCACCGCTCCCCTCTGGTCGATGGCGGAGATGGTACGAGCCAACTCATCAACCCGAATATTGGGAAGGGCTAGCTTGCTGAGCAGGGAGAAGCCCGAATGCGAATGCTGCTTTTGTACTTCGCTTGGGAAAATCAGTTGTCCATCCACCTTGGAGACGACACGAGCCGCCTTTACTACGACTTCTTTCAAGGCGATGGAATCATTTACAGAAGAAACATCTTGAGCCTTCATTTCTCCAATTCCTCCTACCGCCCAAATCAAGGCGAAGCCTAATAAAATTCTCTTCTTCATTTTTCTAAATACTTTGTCATTTTGCGGTGGCAAAGGTACAAAGGAGACTAAAAACGAGCGAAAATATTGGCTGGCATTAGTCTGACAACTGTCTGACAGCCGCCAATTAACCATTATTATACCTTTCAGTTCATCGTTTTTCATAGAATTTATGTACTTTTGCATAAAATAAGCTGCACTCGGCAATTTGAAAGCAAGCTTTCATTGCGCTCGTTTGCATTATTTTTGTTGGCAAAATACAAATACAGCAGATTATGAAACTGAAACCATACCATTCCATCCTTATCTTTGCCGTGCTCGTGATGTCGGCGGCATTCTCCAGCGTGAGCAACTATCGCCACGCCCAGTACGCCATCATCCAGGACATGGACCAAGCCCTCTTGCAAACCTTGCAGGAGCGCCAAGACCGTTGGATTACGCCCGACACCATAGAGAGCTATCGCTCGCACCTGCGCATCGACTTGCTCAAGGAGACGAGCATCCTCTCCTATGTATTGGACGATAAGCGGAAAGCCAGAAAAGGGAACTTCTATGAGGATTCAAAAAATGGAAAGGGAGGTTTTCTGCAAGAAGCCGACAGCAGGAATAGGACGGCAAGCAACGGACAGTTGAACAGCCGCCAGATGCTCCTGGGCAAGCACTCCGTGCAAGGCTACGCCAATGTCTCCATGGCGGATGTGTTCGGGATGAGCAATCAGCGAACTCCGCTCTCGCTCACCTTGACGGCAATGGCTTGGGCGATATTCGCCGTGTATTATCATCGCAGAAAACAAGAGGAAATTGTGGGGATTGCCAGCTCGAAGATTGCTTCCAACGGCAGTGAGGCAATTGCTTCATTCGGTTCCCTCTCCTATTCTGCGACAGACGATTGCTTCTACAACAAGGAGGGCGAAGAAGCGATTAAGTTCACCCCAATGCAGCACCAACTGATGCAAATGTTCTTCGAGAACGAGCGACACAGCCTGACCAAACAGGAGATTTGCGCTGCGCTCTGGCCTAAGAAGCCCGATGCCAGCGAAACGCTCTACACCCTTATCCGCCGCATCAAGCCCATCGTAGAGAGTCAAAGCAACTTGATGATTGAATCGGAAAGAGGCAGGGCTTATCGACTGGTTGTCAGATAATCCTATGCAAGTAATGCAGGCTCTTTCCTATTGATTATCAATGAGAAAAGTATTTGTCAGACAAATGTCAGACTCATTTCTTGGCAATGTCGCATCTTCTTCGTAACTTTGCACGAAGCAAAACGAAGCACATATCAGTTCGCAATAAAGCTAGATTATGAAGAAGATTTTTATCATCGCCATCCTCCTCATCGTGGCATTCAACGTTTATTTCCGCGTCACCCACCCAGGCGACGAGCGCACGCCCTATTCCGACTTTCGAGACCGAATAGGCACGGCTCCGATGAAGGAGTACCAAGACCCCGACTTTGGCTACACGGTGAAATATCCCTGCTTCTTCCAGCAAGAGGAGAAGCAAGGAAAGGACTTCCTTGGCCACGCCAGATTCAGCTATCAGAAGGATGTAAACATCGTCTTGGAGAGTTACGTGACGAAGAACCTGAGCCCCGACCTGCAAGCTTGCGCCGACTCACTGGCAGAGAGGCTTCACGCCGAGAAGACGATGCTCGCATCCCAACGAAAGACTTCCCGAAAAGAAAGAGCGACAGAAGACTCAGCCTTCATCCTCTCAGGACCCGTATACGAGAATGGCGTGCGCATCGACGGCTACAGCCATTACGACAAGTTCATCAAGAGCGGCAAGCTGCTCTTCGTCTATTCCCTCGCCTACCCCGACACCTACAAGCCAGCCCTGCCCAGATTGTTCCAGTTGATAGAAGACTGGAGGGTGCTGGGGGCGTATTGATTCTTCAGCGCCACATCTAAACCTTGATGATAGGCAAAAAGGGGGTCATTATGCAAGAATCGAGCCTCATCCCTCGCAAAGAAGGAAGAGGCTCGGTTTTCTTATGTTTCATTTTTTCCTATTGCCCGATGATGTATTTTAAAACACCTATCGTGGCGTATTGAGTTTCGGATTCTTCGGGAATCTCGATGGGGGTAAAATCCTTGAGGTTAAGCGGTTGTAGCCCTATCTTAGAGTGAATCTCCACCCCATCCTCGTTCGCCACTTTCTGGAAAAAGAACTTAACGATGACACTGATGATGACACTGATGATCGCACATGAATGAACAAGAGGTGCGCAAGATGAAAAATTCTCAGTATCATACGGAAGAAGCCTAAGACAACTTACGAGGGGCTATTGGGAGATGAAGATATAAAATCTCTTTTTTATCAAACAATGCTAACGAAAAACTCCACCAGCTTGGTGGAGAAATTCAAAAACTCCAACAACCTGTTGGAGAAATTCAAAAAACTGCACCAAGTTGGTGCAGAAATAAAAAACTGCAACAACTTGTTGCAGAAATCCAAGAAACCCCACCAAAGAAACCCCATCAACCAAAAGTTTTACGTTAAATAAAGTAATAAAATGCGGCGATTCGCCAATGATTTATTATCTTTGCCTAAATTTTAAACTATAAATCACAGTATGAATAGGCTTAACTCTTTGGCTATCAGCCACAAAAACGGGGGGGGTAATTTTGACGCATCAGAATTAGCCTCAGGGGGTTATGCTGCTAAGAAAGGGCGGCTAGCATCATTCTTCGGAGTGGTGTTAGCCGCCCTTCTTGTGTTTTCAGCCCCATGCCTCCTTTCCTCTTGCAGCAACGCAGAAGATGAGGAAGAAGACTCCCCTACCACTGCCGATTATCAAGGCCTGCTCACCGCCCACCACTGGGAGGTGACCACGGCAAGCGAACGCCTGGGCGCATTCTGGCTGGATGCGATGGAGGCGGACGCCTATTACTGCCAGCTCTCCGCCGACAGCATTTATTTCTCAGAGGGCGAGACGGTGAACCTCTTCGACGACGAGGGCAACGTGAAGAGCGAATTCCAAATTACCCCTTGCGGCAAGTATCCTTACGCCGTGAAGGGGAACGAAATCAAGATTAACAACCAAACTTTTAACATAAACAATGCAGAAGCCGACACCTTCGTCCTGGAGAACGAGGGCTGGAGGCTTGTGCTCAAAAGCAAGTAATCCTTATGGCAAAGAAACAAGATACAATCAGCATTGGGTTTGAGGAGAAGATATGGAAAGCAGCCGACATCCTGCGTGGCAACCTCGATGCGTCGCAATACAAAGGAGTGGTGCTCGGACTCATTTTTCTGAAATACATCTCCGACCGCTTCGAGCAGAAATTCAAGGAACTGCAGGGCGACGAATACGCCGACCCTGAGGACAAGGACGAATACACAGCCGACAACATCTTCTTCGTGCCTGCCGATGCACGATGGAGCAAGATTTCGGCGGCTGCCCACCTGCCTGAGATTGGCATAGTCATCGACAAGGCACTGGAAGCCATCGAGCGAGAGAACCTACAGCTGAAGGGCATCCTGCCCAAGAACTTCGCTCGCCCTGAGCTCGACAAGCGCAGGCTGGGCGACGTGGTAGACCTTTTTACTAACATCGAGATGCACGACGCTGGCGAGGAGAAAGACCTCCTTGGGCGCACCTATGAATATTGCTTGCGCCAGTTTGCCTCCATGGAGGGAAAGAACGGTGGAGAATTCTACACACCTTCGTGCATCGTACGCACGCTGGTGGAGATACTGGAGCCTTACGAGGGCAGAGTGTACGACCCTTGCTGCGGAAGCGGCGGCATGTTTGTGCAGAGTGCCAAGTTCGTGGAGCGCCACAAAGGCAACCTGCGCAAGATTAGCATCTACGGACAGGAGAGCAACCCCGACACCTGGAAGCTAGCCCACATGGGGCTTGCCATCCGAGGCTTGGAGGCAAACCTGGGCAAGGAGTACGCCGACTCCTTCTTCAACGACCAGCACCCTACGCTGAAGGCTGACTTCGTCCTAGCCAATCCACCCTTCAACATGTCCGACTGGGGACAAGACAAGCTACAGGAAGACGTGCGCTGGCAGTATGGCTTGCCACCATCGGGCAACGCCAACTTTGCGTGGATGCAGCACATGATTCATCATCTTGCCCCTAACGGCAAGATAGGCCTAGTGCTTGCCAATGGTGCCTTGTCGAGCCAGACTGGCGGCGAGGGACTGATTCGCCAAGCCATCGTTGAGGCAGACCTCGTAGAGGGCATCGTGGCTTTGCCTTCACAGTTGTTTTACAGCACAGGCATCCCTGTAAGTCTCTGGTTTATCAGCCGAAACAAGGCGCAGAAGGGCAAGACCGTGTTTATCGACGCTCGCAACATGGGAACGATGGTTACCCGCAAGCTTCGTGAGCTGATGCCCGACACCGACATCAAGAAGATAGCCGACACCTTCCATGCGTTCCAAAATGGAACACTTGAGGATGAGAAAGGTTTTTGCGCCGTGTGCACCACGGAGCAGATTGCCCAGCAGGACTTCATCCTGACCCCTGGCCGATATGTGGGAATCGCCGAGGACGAGGGCGACGGCGAGCCATTTGTAGATAAAATGGCAAGGCTGACCACCTCGCTTTCGCAGCTCTTCAAGGAGAGCAAGGAACAGGAAGAGGAGATTCGTATGCAGTTGAAGAAAATTGGTTGGGAGGTCTAGGCGCATGGAGTGTCTGAATGATTTTTCAGGTTTATTCTCTTTGTTGGCGGTAGTGGCTTCTGTTGTTGCTATCGTGGTTACTATTGTGATTTTTCACAAACAGAAAAATGCGCAGGAGTTGTACTACAACAAGCAGAAGCTAGACCAAGAGCATTATTATCGTAAACAAAAGGAAGACCAAGAACGCATTTATCAGAAACAGAAGGATGACCAGTTGCAGGACTTAAAGGATGAGTATGATGCAATGG
>CAVKXW010000117.1:0-10195 GCA_963660215.1 Bacteroidaceae bacterium
ATTATCCGAAAGTCAGAGCTATTCCGTAGATAAGAATATCAATCTAGGCAATATTGCTTTGTCATGCTTAAAGTTGCCGAGTCCTGCCAAATATATCTTGGAGGTAAAAGTAAAGGCAGTCAATGCACCATTGGCTCATAACCAATGGAACTTCTGGGTATATCCATCCGAGGTGGAGATGCCTTCTGCTCAGAAACTGAAAGATATTTATATCGCCGATTCGCTCGATGCCAAGGCTCAGAAAGTCTTGCAGAAAGGTGGCAAGGTCTTGTTGCTTGCGGCAGGAAAGGTGAAGATGGGGGCTGATGTGAAGCAGAGCTACCTGCCTGTGTTCTGGAACACCAGTTGGTTTAAGATGCGTCCGCCTCATACCACAGGCGCAACCATCGACAAGAGTCATCCGCTCTTCAAGCATTTCCCTACCGATGATTGGGCGAACCTCAACTGGTGGGAGTTGCTGAACAAGACGCAAGTGATGAATCTCCGTGAGTTCCCAAAGGATTACCAGCCAGCTATCCAACCGATAGACACTTGGCATGTGAGCCGCAAGCTCGGTATGATGATAGAGTGCAAGGTAGGAAAAGGCAAGCTGTTGATGACCACGATGGACTTGCGAAATGACTTGGAGCATCGTCTTGTGGCTGCTCAGATGAAGAAAGCCGTTTTGAATTATATGATGAGCGAGGACTTCAATCCGAGTCTGTCACTTGATAAGCAAGTCATCGAAGACCTCTTCACGAAGTCGGCACCTGCGGTAAACATGTTTACCATGGATTCGCCAGATGAATTAAAGCCGAAACTGTGAACCAATATGGCGATATACAAAAGCTCCAAAGGGAATCAAGTCTCTTTGGAGCTTTTGTGTATAAGTGTTTATATATTATTCATTCACAAGAAGATAGTATGCCAATGCCCAGTCTTGGTCGTTGGCGAAAGCATCTGCAAAGTGAGCATCCTCACCATTGATGCGCTTTGGATAGACGAAGGCACAACTGCCAGTGCCATCCTCGAAGACATTACATAGGTTGTTGCGAACGATTTCCTTAGCTCGCTTTGTATATTCCTCCTTGCCTGTGGCCTTGGCGTAATAGTAATAGGTGGCACCGTTGATGCAGCTCCAATAGTGAGGGAAGGTGTCGCCGAACACCTGGCGTTTGCCAAACCAGTAGCAATCCCAGTGGCGGATAGGAATCTCGTTGAGGCGATAGTCTGGTTGGTTGCCGCAAAGATTCTCAACCACAGGCATCATGTTCTCGGCAGCCTTCAAGTAGGTGCTGTCCTTGGTCGTGATATACATTTCTAAGAGAAACTGGGTGGCAGGCGCAACGATGGATTGCTCGAAGTTGACCTCGGACTTAGGGAATCGCAAGCCATTCTTCATGAACACATCGGCTGTTTTTGAGAAGTCGATGAGCAAGTCATTATATTCCGTCATCAATCCTGCTTCTTTCAATACCTTCAGTCCAGTAATGACAGGAATGTCTATACAATAGAACCCTGCACCCGTATGGCGATAGAGGGCTTGCATGGTCTGGTAACCGTCGATGGCATACTGTTTGTCCTTGGTCACTTCATACATCTGGAAGAAGAAGTCGGCAGCCCAAGCATAGTTGTAGCCACGGTTCCATCCGTCCTTCGAAACTCTCGAATAAGTGGTATAGTCGTCGGTCTGCAGTTTCTCACGATAGAACTTAGCATAGCGGATGAGCGATTTCTTCAGCTCTTCGTTAGGATGCTTTTGGTACCATCGTGCCATCATCACGCCCATGCCTATGCGTTCTCTGCCTTCGTCGCAATCGTAACTCTTGCGTGCGTCATCGTTCTTGTAGATAGCTTGCTTCTCGTTGTCATATACCATATAGGCACCATAACGAGGGTCTTGCGGGTCGTTCATCTGCTGGTGATCCATGATGAACTGCACTCGCTTGGCTATGAGCTTGTCGTAACCACTCACCACAAGGATAGAGGCATGGGTACGCTCCACCTTATTATATATAAGGTCTATGCGTTGCTCACCGAGGTCGTCGGCGACAAAAGAAGCGTAGTAACCACGTGCATCCTTGCCTGTCTTGATGGCTTTTGGGGCTGATGTAACCTTGCCGTTGCGCATGTCTTTACCTGTGATGGTGGCGGTGAGAGAGCTAAGCTTATTCTTTTGTAGATATACTTTTACCTCCTCTCCTTGCTGGTAAACATACTTGTCGCTTTGGGCGATGGCTCCGCCAGCAGCAAGAAGTTTCTGATAGAAGTCTTCTCTGCCATTATGCTCGAACACTTTCCAAGCCACAGTGTATGACTTTCCTGCGTTCAGCGTCATGTCGGGTAAGTCCATGGCGAAGACACCACGGAAATTAGAGTTGGCGTTTTCCTTCTTGCGCTCCCATTCCTCATAGTCGGGAAGTGCGCCTTTGGTAAGCATCAAGCCCACGTTGCCGCCCTTGATGGTGAGGTCTTTGTCCTTTTTGTTGGTGGCATGGAGCGTGCCTTGGTAACCCATGCGAAGTCCGAAGGCGTATGCGGCATTGTCCCCAGCCCAGATATGCGCATCGCAGCGGTTGGTCATGCAAGTGGCAGCATCGGGATAGTTGTCGTTCCAAGGGGTATAGATTCCCCAGTCGGTAATCTTGGCGGCAGCCTTTCCTATGTTCTTGAATGTGTATTCCTCGAATAGCTCGCCGTTCTTAAGGGTTCTCTTCACGGTGATGCGAATGTCGCCAGCCTGATAAGTCAAGCCCCCTTTTTGAACGATTGGCTTTTGCCATTCTTGTTTCTTGTCGTTCACGGTCATGAATCCAAGTCCCCAGCCATACTTGCTAGTCACCCATTTGTATTGCTTGCCATCAGGCGACAATACCCAGTTCATCTGTTGCTCATCATTGTCGATGGCTAGTTGACAGATGGCACCGGTAATAGCATCTGTCTTGTAAGTGATACCTTGTGCGAGACAAGAGGTGGTTGCCCATATTGATAGGCAAAGTCCTGTAAGAATTTGTTTTCTATTCATTGTTATCTTGTTAATTGTTTATTCTCGCTTGCAAAATTACTGGAATTTTGGCGAGTTTAACCACTAATATTAATCAAAAAACAACGTTCTTTGTTCATATCCAGTCTAGTTCGTTCTTTTCGTTACCTCAGAAGGAGTCATTCCAAATTCTCTTTTGAAACTTTCCCTGAAGTTGCCGATATTGTTGAATCCTGCCAGCATGGCTACTTCAGCCACGCTGTAATTCCTACTTTTCAGCAAGCTCATGCTGTGGCGTAGCTTTGCCTTCTTGATGTACTCATTGGCACTCATACCCGTGAGTGCTTTTACTTTGCGATAGAAAGTGGAGTGACTCATCGCCATCTTGTCGGTCATGAAAGCCATGTCGAGGTCGTCGGTTGCGATATGGTTCTCGATGAGCGAATCTAGCTTTTCCAGGAACTTCTTGTCCAGTTCGCTCAATCCTTCTATAGGCTCTGGTGCTGTAACTATAGCCTCAGATGTACTTTGAGCAGAAGGAGTGACTTGGTCTTCCTTTCTGTCGAAAGTTGCCATATTGCGTTGCACGATGAGCTCTGCCAATCGTCTGCGACTGCTCAGGATGTTTCTGATACGACTATGTAGAAGCTTGGCACTGAAAGGCTTGGTGAGATAAGAGTCTGCGCCACTGTCATATCCTTCTTCTTGGTCGTTGGTGCTCGTCTTGGCGGTCAGCAAGATGATTGGCACATGGCTGGTTCGGATGTCTGCCTTGAGAATCTTGGTCATCTCGATGCCGTCCATTTCAGGCATCATGATGTCGCTCACGATGATGTCAGGCACTTGTTGCAGTGCGATGTCTCTACCTTCCTTGCCATTGCTGGCTTGGAGTATGCGATAGTCCTCTTGCAATGAGTCCTCGATGTATTGTCGGATGTCGGCGTTGTCCTCCACGATGAGTAGGAGAGGCAGCTGGTTGGTATTCTCTTCTTCCACCTTATTATATATAAGGACTACTGGGCTTTCCACGACAGGCTCCTCATCCTTGTGGAGTGCCTCGGGATAAGTTTCGTCCTTTTGCAAGATAAAGGTGAACTTGCTGCCGATGCCCTTTTGGCTCTCAGTATTCAACTCTGCCTTGTGTAACTGGGCGAGTGATTTGACGAGCGCAAGACCGATACCTGTGCCTGAAGCCTGATGCTTGCCATTGGCTTGGTAATATCGGTCGTAGATGTGAGGCAAGGCAGCCTGTTCGATGCCGTAACCTGTATCTTCCACGGATATAGCCACTTGGCTGTCGCTTGTCATGTAAGCGGAAAGGGTCACATTGCCTTCCGGTGTATATTTCAATGCATTCGACATCAAGTTGTTAACCACGGTGTTGATGACTTCTGAATCGAAATACACCTCCGGTATATCTGGACTTATATTCACGGCGATGCTTACCTTTGGATTATGGTTGAGGTCCTTGAATCTTACGCCGATTTCATTGACCAACGATGCAAGGTTGCCACGAGCCACCGTAAGACGGCGATTTTGTGTCTCTGTCTTTCTGAATTCCAAAATGTCGTTTATCAGGTTCATCAGTCGCTCGGCACTTGCGTGAATGCTCCTCACTTTCTTAGCCAAAGCTTCGGTCAGTCGTTGGTCTTCCATGATGTCTTCCAACGGACCGAGTATTAGGGTGAGCGGTGTGCGAAGCTCATGGGTGATATTGGTGAAGAAGCGCAAGCGTTCCTCGTTGAGTTCCTGCTTTTGCTGGCTTTCCCACTTGGTCTGTGCCAGAGAGTTGCGGAGTCTCAATTCCTTGCGGTAAGAGCGCACAAAGTACCAGACAACTCCCAATGCTAGCAGGAAGTAGCACAACTTGGCCCACCATGTGAGCCACAAAGGTGGATTTACTACCACATGAAGCTCAGAACTGCTGGCATCTTCCCAGTCTTGGTTCTTCAGTTTGGCACGGATGATAAAGGTGTAGTCGCCAGGCTTGAGGTTGCGGAAGGTGACCTCGTTGTCGCCTTCGGTCTCATACCATTGGTCATCCAATCCCTTCATCATGTAGGAGTATTCTACATCTCCTTCTTGTGCGAAATCTTTCACCGTGAAGTTGATTTTGAAGGTGTTGTCATCGTGGTTCAGACAGATAAATCCCTCTTTGTTAGGGGAAATGAGACGGTTGGCAAATTGTTCGGATAGTTTGCCCACTCGCTCACAACTGATGATTTGTACTGTTGAAACCGATTTTGGTTCTGTCAACAGTTGAGGATTGAAATAGCATACACCTCCAGGGGAGCCAAAGTATATGCCCCCATCAGGTGTTACAGCTACAGATGCTTCCACGAAGTTACCTGTAGGAATGCCGCTTTCATAATCATAATTATAGAACCGCTGTTTATGAATGTCGAAGCAAGCAATGCCCGAGAACATACTAATCCAGATGTTCCCTTGCTTGTCTTGGCAGATGGCACGTATGTGGCTGTCTTTGATGCCTTGTTGTTCGTCGTAAAGTTTAACATGTTGAGGCTTCTGTGGATCTTGTATATAAGCGAGTCCTTTGAATGTAGCAATCCAAATACAACCATCCATATCCTTTATGATATGGTTGATGGAATTGCTTTTCAGAGCGTTTTGGTCACTTAGATGGGCTATGAGTTTCTTATGCTTGTCGAATACATATACACCATGTGTTAATGTGCCTATCCAAAACTGTCCAAGGTTGTCTTCAGTGATGGCATAGATGATGCTTGAACCTGACGAGCTTAATTGCTTGTTTATCTCGGTTTCTTTTCTTTCTCTTCCATGTTGGTCAACAGAGAACAGACCATCCTCGCTGCCTATCCACATTTTGCCTTTTCCATCTTCGTAGAGGGCATGAATGTCAAGGCCTTGGGCGCATTTTAAATGTGCGAAACTCTGTGAGTGGGTATTGAATCTTAAAACTCCGTTGTCGCTTGTACCGAGCCAAATGTTGCCTTGTCGGTCTTCCTCGAACACATAGATGGAAGTGGAAGAGTTTGACAGATAAGGGGATATGTTCCAAGTCTGTGTGATGCGACCGTCTTTGTATAGGCTCATCATGTTGTCTTGTCCTATCCATAGGTTGCCTTGATGGTCGCTGTATACCCCAATCACGTTTTCTAGAGGCTTGTCAAAATGAGACAAAGTATTGAAATCCGAATTGGATTTTGTCAGGAAGTCGATGCCTGTGCTATAGTTTGCAATCCAGATGTTGCCGAAACTATCTTGCATGACTCTTCGGTTATTGTTGGATGACAAACTGCTATTTTCCTTTGTGATTCGTAAAAAAGATAGTGCTTCGTTTGCTGGATGGCGGTAGCGATTGAGGTCAAGAATACTGATGCCACCGATGTCGGAAGCAATCCATAAGGTGTTGTCACTCATTTCCAACACTTGATGTATGTTGTCACCGACAAGTGAGGTAGGATTGTTGGGTATATGTTTGAAGACACTGAATTTGCCAGTGGAAGTATCGAGCAAACCTAGCCCAAAGTTTGTTCCTACCCATATATTCTTGTTGTGGTCTATGCATATCGAGCGCACGTTGTTGCCAGGTAAACTTTGGTTATCCTTGGAGTTATGGCTAAAGAACCTGACTTTTTGTGTCTTGAGATTATATATGTATAGTCCGTCCATGCGTAACCCTATATAGAGATGGCCGTTCCCATCGTCGGTTATATTACGGATGCCGTTTTTTATGTTAGGAAAGTACTTCTTGGATATGGTTGAAAAATGGTGGGTCTTGGTATTGTAGTGTTGAATGGTTCCGTCATTATATGCCAACCAAATACCACCATCTGAGGCACCGTTGATGTCGGCTACGCTATGATGATACATTCCTTTTTCTTTTTGGAAATGAATGAAGCGTTGTGTCTTGCAATCGAAGATGTCCACTTTCCCATTCTTGAAGTGCATCCAGATGGAGTTGTTAGTTTTGTCATAGTAGAGTCCTGCTAGCTCATCATTGTCGATGTCGGAGTTGCTTGTTTTGAATACGGTACATTTTCTACCAGCTATTCTGTTGAGGCCAGACTCTGTGGCAACCCAAACAAAGCCTTGGTTGTCAATAGCCATGTCATTGACAAACCCATTGGATAGTCCTTCTTTGATACCTATGTTCTTGAATGTATAGGTATTGCTGGCTGATAAGATTACCAGCTTGATGAATAAGACGAATAGAAGTGATAATACTCTTTTCATACAGAATTGGTTCTCTTTAAGTTTTGCGACAAAGTTAACGAAAATATTTGGATAGCCATAATAAAAGCTGCGAAAAGTGTAGCTATTCCTATTTTTTGGGTGAATAAACGATGGAATGTGACCGAAAAACGGTGCCATGATGCCAGTTGACAGATAAACGTTGATAAAAGATGAATAAAAAATGGCGTGTGTGTAATAATAGTAGTATCTTTGCGCCATCATTGCATAACACCTTGTCCCAACTATCGTAAAGACCGTTGTCTGATTGTTTGATGTTTTACTAATTAAATAAGAAACTTATGAAAAAATGGATGTTGATTATAGTGTTAAGTTTAAGCGTCTTTGATTTGTTTGCCCAAGGTTTTATCACCAACGGCATCCCTTGGTACGACCAAAATCGCAACCCTGTGAATGCCCATGGAGCTGGCATCATCAATGATGGTGACAAGTATTGGCTCTTTGGCGAATACAAGAGTGACATGTCGAATGCCTTTCCTGGCTTCGGTTGCTATTCTTCCGATGATTTGGTGAATTGGAAATTTGAGAGAGTAGTGCTCCCTGTACAAAAGGATGGCATCCTTGGTCCTAACCGTGTGGGGGAAAGGGTTAAAGTGATGAAATGCCCGAAGACTGGCGAGTATGTGATGCTGATGCATGCCGATGATTTGGGGTACAAAGACCCGTATATTGGTGTCGCCACTTGTAATACGATAAATGGCAACTATCAGTTGAAGGGAACGCTCAAATACAAGGGAAAACCTATCAAGCGTTGGGATATGGGAGTGTTCCAGGATGAGGATGGCGAAGGATATTTGTTGATACATCATGGTCCAATCTATAGGCTTAGCGATGATTATCTGAGTGTGGATACGATGGTAGCCAATGTGAAAGGAATGGGAGAGTCGCCTGCCATGTTTAAGAAGAATGGGATGTATTATCTTCTGACTTCCAATCTCACGAGTTGGGAGCGCAATGACAACTATTATTTCACGGCAACTAATATCGCAGGACCTTGGAAGAAGCAAGGGGTGTTCTGTCCGGAAGGTTCGTTGACATGGAACTCGCAGAGTACCTTTGTCTTGATGCTTCCCGATGGTACGCCGATGTATATGGGCGACCGTTGGTCTTACCCGCATCAGGCATCTTGCGCCACTTATGTTTGGCTACCAATGCAGGTTGATGGAGAGAAACTCTCAATACCTGAGTATTGGAAATCTTGGAATCCGAAGACTATGCAACCTGTAGATGCCTTGAAAAGTGCAATCGCAAGAAAGGCATGTGTGTTGTTTTCCAATCAAAAGGGGCGTAGGGTAACGGTCAAGTTCAAAGGTTCTCAGGCTACATTGGTGGGAAAGACGGATTGCCATAGTGGCTATGCTCTCTTGAAGGTGGCGGATAAAAAAGGAAAAGTTGTGTATTCCTCTTTGGTGGATTTCTATAGCAAGGTTCCACAGGAAGGTATTCGGGTAATGACTCCTCGATTGCCATTGGAAAAATACACGTTGACTTTGGAAGTGACTGGCGAATGCTCTAATTGGACAGATAAAACAAAACATCTGTTTGGCGCAGACAATTGTTTTGTGAATTCTTCATGGTTATATGTATTTGATTGAGAATAAACAATCATGTCGCAGTTGAACACTTTACTTTGGGTGCGTAAGGCATCCTCGGAGAAACAATAGTTGTTAAATAAAAAACTCCAAAGAAATCAGATTTTCTTTGGAGTTTTTTATTTGCTGTGGTTTTTGTCTCATGAGATTTCTTGGCAAACCACCATCTCTGTGCCTTTGTATATAACGATGATTTTATGAAATTGGGTAGTCTTGATCGCAGATGTCACCACCTCACTCTCTGCATAGCGATTCACTTGTGCGATTGCATCTTGGTAGAGTTGCTGCACATGGGCATCGGTGTCTTTGGCTTTTGCGAACTTCAGCTCTACGATGTAGGAATGTAGCATGTCTGGGAAGTTTTCTACCAACGGACAGAGGAAGATGTCGGCATATCCCTCTTGGGTGTCCTTTTCTGAGATAGGACGATAGAACTTGTTGTCGCAAGTCATGGCGAGGGTGAAGCCATGTACGAAGTATTCGCCCTTCTGATGGTCACGCTGTGAAGAATACTTGTGTAGCCTGTCGGCGATATATTGGAAGTATGGTTGCCATTTGCCATCATATGCCAAGTCACTTTCCAAGTTTCCTTTTTCGTAGGCATCATACTCCAAGTCGTTTTCCTTGTAAGTATCGAGGAGGTACCTGAAAATCTGCTCACGCACCACTTGGTTTGGAATCACAAACTTGGTCTTGCCCTTGTATTGTCCTGCGATGGTAACCATGCCGAAGTAGTAGAGTAGGCTGACGAAATTGTCAGGGTCTGCTATCTTTTCGGCAGGGAATCCAGTCTTTAGTTCACCTGTCACAAAACCATTCTCCACCAACTGTTGGATGACGGAGGCATCGTGGGCGAACTCCTTGTCCTTACGAATGAGCATACGGAGCTTGTTGTAGTCGAGACGGATATTCTCCTCAATCATATTTTCTGGTATCTGACCACGATTTCTGATATAGTGGTCTATGAAATAGAGTACCATGTTGGAGTTATACATCGTGGTCTCACCATATGCAGCCTTGGCAAAGCAGTAGTTGTTGTACCATGGTTTCATGATTTCAATCAGTTCGTCTATGGTATAGTTGTGTAAGCCAAGCGTTTCGGTATAGTAGGTGAGCAGGTCTCGTACTTCTTCCTCTGTGAAACCAGTCATCTCATTGAACTCATACTCCAAGGAATAGTTGGTGCCGATGTTGAAGCCGCTGGTCAAGTCATCCATGGTGACAGGGCTGACACCGGTCACGAAAACACGTTCCAAGGTACTGTCTGTAGCTGACTTGATGGTATCGAAGAATTTGCGTAGATAGCCTGTTCCGTGTGTCTCTGCCTTGTAACTGTTCAAACAATTAGGCTCAGAAAGAATCGTGTTGGTGAAATGGTCGTACTCGTCGATGAAGAGATATACCT
>CAVKXW010000118.1:0-10161 GCA_963660215.1 Bacteroidaceae bacterium
GAAGGCCTTGGTCATGTACCATGTGCCCTTGTAGTCGCCATACTCGCCCCAAGAGTTCTTTACCATGTAGTATTCCTTGCCGTTCTGGTCCTTGGCGATGCCATAGATGTGCATGCCATGGTCGTCGGTGGTCTCCCAGTTGTCGAATGCCTCCTGGCGCATAGCCTGTGTAGGCACTACCTCAGGGGCGTTTACGCCGAGAGAGTCGAACTTCTCCTTCTTCTCGTCCTTGGAGAGCTTGAACCAGCGGTCGGCGTCAGTGCCAGACATAGAGCGAACCTTCTTTACGTCGTAAGCGATACCGAGGCCCTTGCGTGTGAAGCCGTCCTCTGTAACGTCGCCACCCCAAGCGATGGTGTAACCATTGTTGATGGCGTTGTCGATGATCTTGCAGAGGTCTTCCATTGGCACGTTGTAGCTCATAGGCCAGCGCCAGTTGTCCTGTACCTCTACTGCGAACTGGCTCCACATTGGGTGATGGGTGAAGCTGGTGATGCTCACGTAGTCGTCGAGGTTCAAGCCGAGGCTCTGGCAGAAGCTCTGTGGGGTGTACTGCTTGCCCTGGTATGTGAACTTCTCTGGGGTCTTGCCGAGGTAAGAGTCGATGATGCCCTGAAGGCCGCTCTTCCATGCGGTGGAAATCTTCTTGGCGTTGCTCTTGGCTACTGCCTCCACGTATGGGGTCATCACGTTGAAGAACTCGCCGAAGTTAGCCAATGAGTCGCCTGTCAGTGAGCCTGGGGCTGCCATTGCCTCCTCTGGTACGATACCGTAGTTCTGGAGAGCGTAGAGCACGTCGTATGCGCTACCGCCCTGAGAGAAGCTTACGTCGCCGTGCATTCTCACTGCCATGGTGGCGCGGTCCATATAGGTCTTGCTAGCTACGAACATCTCGCTGAGGTCGTAGGTCTTGCCTGTGTTCTTCAGGATTTCGCTCTCGAAGAAGCTGAGGGTGGAGTATGACCAGCACGTACCGCTACGGTTCTGGTCCTTGATGCTTGTGATAGGGTTTGCCTTTACTGTGGTGAACACTGGCTTGTTCTTGGCGATGGCTGCTGAGTCGGCAGCGGTCTTTGCGCTGGCACCTGTGGCTGCGATGGCCATCATGGCTGCGACGATCATTGTTTTCTTCATGAAATTCTTCTCTTTATATTTTTATAATGTTGTTTCTAATTTTTCCTCACTTATCTGTTGGCTGCCATATATTCCTCTACATCCTTAGGATGATAAGGTATGCGGTCTTTGCCGATGAATCGGCAACCGTCCTTGGTGATGAGCACGTCATCCTCGATGCGGATGCCTCCGAAGTCCTTGTAGGTCTCCAGCTTGTCGAAGTTGAGGAACTCGGCGCAGTGCTTCTTCGCCTTCCACTCGTCGATGAGGGCTGGGATGAAGTAGATGCCTGGCTCGTCGGTAACGACGAATCCTTCCTGCAGTCGGCGGCCCATGCGCAGGCAGTTGGTGCCGAATTGCTCCAGGTTAGGGCGGGTCTCCTCGTCGAAGCCTACGTTTATCTGGTCGAGGCTCTCCATGTCGTGTACGTCCATGCCCATCATGTGTCCCAGGCCGTGAGGCAGGAACATGGCGTGTGCGCCAGCCTTCACAGCCTCCTCGGTGTCGCCCTTGGCTAGTCCTAGCTCCTTCAGGCGGTCGAACATCAGTCGGCATACGGCGAAGTGTACGTCGGCGTATTTCACGCCCGGCTTGGCTACCTGCAGTGTGTAGTCGTGGCAGGCTTCTACGATGGAGTAGATTTCGAGCTGTCTCTGGCTGAACTTGCCGCTCACTGGCATGGTGCGAGTATTGTCCGAGCAATAGTTGTTGATGGTTTCGGCACCTGCGTCGCAGAGGGCTAGGCGACCTGCCTCGAGTATGTTCATGCTAGGGTTGCCGTGCATGATTTCGCCGTGCTGGGTGAAGATGGTAGGGAAGCTGACCATGGCTCCGTAAGAGTTGGCGATGCCGTCTACCTGTCCGCCCACGAACTTCTCTGTCACTCCAGGGCGGGTAAGCCTCATGGCGGTGGTGTGCATCTTGTAGCCGATGACTGCGGCGCGTTCCAGCTCCTCGATTTCCTCGGGGGTCTTGGTGGAGCGCATCTTTACTACCGCCTTGATGAGGTCGAGGCTGGCTTCCTCCTTCTGTTGGTTGGGATGGATGCCGAGCAGGTCGAAGATTTGCAGCTTGATGTCGTATCTGTAAGGAGGCAGGAAGTGTATCTTGCGCTTCTTCGACATGGCGTCGTTGCAGATGGTCTTCAGGCTCTTCATGGGTGCCGTGTTGCCGACGCCTACCTGTGCCGCTAGGTCGTGTACGCTGTCCACGCTTCCGAACCATACGATGTCTTCTATGTCGATGTCATCACCTACGAGTGTCTCGATGTCGTTGTCTACGTCGATGACACCTACGAGTCCGTCTCTCTGCTGTCCGAAGTAGTAGAGGAAAGAAGAGTCCTGGCGGAATGGCGCATATCCATTGGCTGCGCAGTTGCAAGGTGATTCGTTGTTTCCGAATAGTATGATGACGCCGCTCTTTACGAGCTTCTTGAGCTCTTGGCGACGGCTGATGTAAGTGTCCTTACTAAACATATTTTTAGATTTTTGTTTTATTTTGCTGCAAAGTTAGTAATTATTTCCCGAAAAATGCTTATCTTTGCAACGAAAAATTAAAAAATACTGAGAATTTATAAATAATTAATACAAAAACGCTCTTTTGGGGGCAGAATTAGTTAAGAACAGTAATATTATAATATAGGTGTGTTATGAAATGGGATAAGAATACAGGATTGGTATTGGAAGGTGGTGGCATGCGAGGCGTGTTTACCAGTGGGGTGCTCGATGCGTTCATGAAGCACGACCTGTACTTTCCGTATGTGGTGGCGGTGTCGGCTGGTGCCTGCAATGGTATGTCGTACATCAGTCGCCAGCCTCGTCGTGCCCGCATCTCCAACATCGACTATCTGGCTCGCTATCAGTACATAGGCATCCGCCATCTGGTTACGCAGGGGTGCATCTTCGACCGCAAGCTCTTGTACGATAAGTTTCCGAACCAGCTCTTGCCGTTCGATTTCGATACCTATTTCCGATATGCCGACCGCTTCGAGATGGTTACCACCAACTGCCTCACGGGGCAGCCGATGTATCTCTCCGAGACCCGCGACCGCCAGCGTGCGCTCGACATCGTGAGGGCCTCCAGCAGCCTGCCGTATGTGAGCAAGATAGTGGAGGTGGACGGCATCCCGATGCTCGACGGGGGCATTGCCGACAGCATACCTGTGCAGCGTGCCATCGACTTGGGGCACGAGCATAATGTGGTTGTCTTGACTCGCAACAAGGGGTGGCGAGATGCGGGCAAGGACCGCAAGCTACCTTATCTATATAAGCACTATCCGCGCCTCAGGGTGGCGCTGAGCCATCGGCATCAGTCGTATAATGAGCAGATACAGCTCATCGACGACCTGGAGGCGGCGGGCAAGATTACGTGCATCCGACCGATTCGGCCTTTGGAGGTGGGGCGAATAGAGAAGGACACGGCGAAGCTGGAGAGGCTGTACGAAGAAGGCTTCGCACTGGGCGAAGCCTTCTGTGAGGAATCTATGTTATGATTATTTGCCGTCGGCAGTGCTCTCCTCTAATACATACTTAGGACTCTCTCCATACTTGTTGGTATGGTAGTCTGAGTCGAGGAGACAGAATATGAGTATGGCGAGCTGTATGATGCTTGAGAACATAAGCAGCAAGCCTCCTATTATGTTCGATACTGCGTTCTCGCCTACAGAATTGATGATGGCTTCGGACAAGTAGTCAGGGTCTTCGATGATGTCTGTGAGGGAGACGCTGCTAAATATAGACGCTAGGATTACTCCTAGTCCTAACAAGCCTACTATGACATTGGCGCCGACTAACCAACCGCTGTGCCCGGTGTCATGCAGGCGTCGGAAACAGAGCGAAATGCCAACGATGGCGATGTATAGGCTGAGGAGGGGACCTACGAAAGGTATCCAGGAAAGTAGTAGGTTGGCGATAAACAAGCCGAGTACAGCCCACCAATACTCTGAACGGCGAATGCGCCCGCTGAATGTGAATGACTTTTGGATGGCAAGCTTGCAGGCATCCAAGAAACCGACCTGAGGTCTTGTTGTAATATTTGCCATAATCTTCTGGTTTAAAAGGTTTATGTAAAAATTTGCCCTTGCAGGGCGATAAGTCTAAATGATATAGCTTTATTTCTCCTCCAGCAGGTCGGGGCGCAGTCGCTTGGTGCGTTCCATCGCCTGGTCGAACTCCCACTGCCTGATCTTCGCCTCGTTGCCGCTGAGCAGTATCTCGGGCACCTTCCAGCCCTTGTAGTCGGATGGGCGGGTGTAGATAGGGGCGGCGAGGATGTCGTCCTGGAAGCAGTCGCTGAGGGCGCTCTGCTCGTCGCTGATAACGCCTGGCACCAGGCGGATGACGGCGTCGGAGATGATGGCTGCGGCTAGTTCTCCGCCAGTGAGCACATAGTCGCCCACGCTGATCTCTCGGGTGATGAGGTGGTCGCGCACACGCTGGTCGATGCCCTTGTAGTGGCCGCAGAGGATGATGAGGTTGCCCTGCATCGACATCTCGTTGGCTATTTTCTGGTTGAAGGTCTCGCCGTCTGGCGATACGTAGATGACGTCGTCGTACTCACGCTCAGCCTTCAGGGCGGTGATGCAGCGGTCGATGGGCTCGCATTGCATCACCATGCCTGCGCTGCCGCCGTAAGGGTAGTCGTCTACACGCTTCCATTTGTCGAGGGTGTAGTCGCGCAGGTTGTGCAGGTGAATCTCCGCCAGTCCTTTCTTTTGCGCACGTGCCAGGATGGACTCGTTGAAGAATCCTTCGAGCATCTCGGGCAAAACCGTTATAATATCTATTCTCATATTGATGTATGTTCTTATATATATAATAATGTATAAGCGGCGGGGCGATGGCTCGCTCGTCGCTTAGCCTTAACATCTGCAAAAGTAATAAAATATAAGGGAAATTCCAAATCTTTTTCCATATTTCTTTCATTTTTCGGAAAAATCCTCGTTTAGCGCATAAATATGCAACAAATTTATCAAGAATCAAGAAAAATGCTAGCAAATTGATAAAAATATTAAAGAAAATGCTACTATTTGCAGAATAATTCGTATATTTGCAAACAAATTTACTCGAAAAGGGTAAAGTTAGAACTCGAAAAAGGGTAAAGTTAGCGCTCGAAAGAGTGAATAATTAACAAAAAATTAGTGAATAAGATGATACTGGACATTGAAATGCTGAGAAGCTTTTATGCTTCGTATTCTGAAAGTGTGGCACAGGCAAAGGCCACAGTAAAGCGACCTCTCACGTACGCCGAGAAGGTGCTCTTCGCGCACCTCTTCGACCCTTCGCAGCTGCGACCATACAAGAGAGGTGTGGAATATGTGGATTTCAGACCTAACCGTGTGGCGATGCAAGACGCTACGGCGCAGATGGCGCTGTTGCAGTTTATGAACGCCGGCAAGGACCGGGTGGCTGTGCCTGCCTCAGTACATTGCGATCACTTGATACGTGCCGACGTGGGGGCTACTCAGGATTTGCCTGAGGCTTGCAAGACCAATCGGGAGGTGTACGACTTTCTGAAGTCTGTGTCGCAGAAATACCACATCGGCTTCTGGGGGCCTGGCGCAGGCATCATCCACCAGGTGGTGCTTGAGAACTACGCCTTCCCTGGCGGTATGATGGTGGGCACCGACTCGCATACGCCTAATGCCGGAGGTCTCGGCATGGTGGCTGTGGGCGTGGGTGGCGCCGATGCCGTCGATGTCCTCACAGGTCAGCCTTGGGAGCTGAAGATGCCTCGCCTCATCGGCGTGCACCTCACAGGCAAGCTCTCTGGCTGGGCTACCCCTAAGGACGTGATACTCGAAATCCTTGGTCGCCTTACCGTGAAAGGTGGCACTAATGCCATTCTAGAATATTTCGGCGTGGGCCTAGATAGCATTTCTACCACTGGTAAGGCGACCATCTGTAATATGGGTGCCGAGCTGGGCGCCACTTGCAGCATCTTCCCATTCGACGAGAATGCGGACGAATACCTGCGCAAGACAGGTCGTGAGGAGATTGCTGTGCTCGCACAGCAGAACGCCAAGGAGCTGCGTGCCGACGACGAGGTGCTGGCGAACCCATCGGCTTTCTACGACCAGATTGTGGAGATAGACCTCTCCAAGATAGAACCGCACCTGAACGGTCCGTTCACCCCGGACGCTGCCACACCTATCTCGCACATGAAGGCGAAAGGCCCTGCCAACGACTATCCGATGGTGGTGGAGGTGGGATTGGTAGGCAGTTGCACCAACTCCTCTTACCAAGACCTCGCACGTGCTGCCAGCGTGGCTCGACAGGCTTACGAGAAGGGCATTGCAATAAAAGGTCAGCTCATCATCAACCCAGGCTCGGAGCAGATACGCTACACCGCCGAGCGTGACGGCATCCTCGACGACTTCAAGAAGATAGGTGCCCTGATCATGACCAACGCCTGCGGCCCTTGCATCGGACAGTGGAAGCGCCATACCGACGACAATACTCGCAAGAACGCCATCGTCACCTCTTTTAATAGAAACTTCCGCCGCCGTGCCGATGGCAACCCGAATACATTTGCCTTCATCGGCAGCCCTGAGCTTACCGTGGCACTCACCATCGCTGGCAGACTCGACTTCAATCCTGCCACCGACACCTTATTAGATAAGGACGGCAACAGCGTGATGCTCGATGCGCCTACAGGCTACACCTTCCCTCCTAAGGGCTTCGCCGTGGAGGACAAGGGTTTTATCGCGCCTAGCGGAGAACATGCCAACGTGGAGGTGGTCATCGCCCCAGACAGCAACCGCCTGCAGAAACTCGCTCCGTTCGCCCCTTGGGACGGCAAGGACCTGGTGGATATGCCGCTGCTCATCAAGACAGAAGGAAAATGTACCACCGACCATATCTCGATGGCTGGTCCTTGGCTGAAGTTCCGTGGACACCTTCAAAATATCTCCGACAACCTCTTGATGGGTGCCGTGAACGCCTTTAACGGCGAGAGCAACAAGGTGAAGAACCAGCTCACAGGCGAATACGTGGAGGTTTCCACCGCCGCCAAGGCTTACAAGGCTGAGGGCATCAGCAGCATCGTGGTGGCTGAGGACAACTACGGCGAGGGCTCCTCTCGTGAGCACGCAGCCATGGAGCCGAGATTCCTCAATGTGAAGGTGATTCTCGCCAAGAGTTTCGCCCGCATCCACGAGACCAACCTGAAGAAGCAGGGTATGCTCGCCCTCACGTTCTGCCAGAAGGATGACTATAACAAGGTGCAGGAGGACGATCGCATCTCGCTCACAGGGTTGAAGGACTTCGCCCCAGGCAAGAAGCTGACCGTCAGCCTAAAGCACAAGGATGGCTCGCAGGATAGCTTCGAGGTGGAGCATACCTATAACGATACGCAGATAGCGTGGTTTAAGGCAGGAAGCGCATTGAATTTTGCTGCGAAGAAGTAATTAATAATGAACAATGTATAATGTATAATGAAACAATTCTGCTAATTATACATTATACATTATAAATTATACATTGTTTATGAACAAGGAGTATTTGATATATAAGCTAAGCGATGAGGTAAAGAACTCATGCAAGATAGACAAGGAGGCTTTCAAGAAATTCAACGTGAAGCGTGGACTTCGCAACGAGGATGGCTCTGGTGTGCTGGTCGGACTGACCAACATCGGTAACGTGGTGGGCTACGAGCGTGACGCCGACGGCAAGTTGATACCTACCGAGGGCAAGCTGTATTATCGTGGCTACGAGCTCGACGACCTCGTTACACCGCTCCTGAAGGAGAAGCGATTCGGCTTCGAGGAGGTGGCTTTCCTGCTCCTCTCCGGGCAGTTGCCAGACAGCGAGGAGTTGGATGCCTTCAAGGAACTCCTCAACGACAACATGCCGCTCGACCACCGTACCATCACGCACATCATCGAGCTGGAGGGCTCTAACATCATGAACATCCTGGCACGCTGTGTGCTTGAGATGTACACCTTTGACCCGAATCCCGACGACATCAGCCGCGACAACCTGATGCGCCAGAGTATCGAGCTGATAGCCAAGTTTCCTACCATCATCGCCTACGCATACAACATCTATCGCCACTCGGTGCAGGGCAGGAGCCTCCACATCCGTCACCCTCGTGAGAACCTCTCCATCGCAGAGAATTTTCTTTACATGATGAAGCACGAGAACTATTCTGAGCTGGATGCCCGCATGCTCGACCTGCTGCTGATTATCCAGGCAGAGCATGGTGGTGGTAACAACTCTACTTTCACCGTGCGTGTAACATCGTCCACTCGCACAGACACCTACAGCTCCATCGCCGCAGGCATCGGCAGCTTGAAGGGTCCGCTGCATGGTGGTGCCAATATCAAGGTCATCAATATGTTCCACCATCTGAAGGAGGCCATCAAGGACTGGAAGAACGTAAACGAGCTGGACATCTATCTGAAGCGTATGCTCAACAAGGAGGCTTACGACAAGACAGGTCTTATCTATGGCATCGGCCACGCCGTATATACCCTGAGCGACCCTCGTGCCGTGGAGCTGAAGCGCCTGGCTGGCGAACTGGCCAGGGAGAAGGGCAGGGAAGAGGAGTACGAGTTCCTGAAGCTGATAGAGCAGGAGGGCATCAAGTGCCTGCAGGAGCATCGTGGCGGCAACAAGCCTGCCTGCGCCAACCTCGACTTCTACAGCGGCTTCATCTATGAGATGATCGGCTTGCCGCAGGAGATTTACACCCCTATCTTCGCCATGGCTCGTATCGTGGGCTGGACGGCGCACCGCATCGAGGAGCTCAACTTCGAGGGTCGCCGCATCATCCGTCCTGCCTACAAGAATATCCTGGGCGAGCTGGATTATACGCCGATAGACGAGAGGTAAAGGGATGGGGGCAGCTCGATCCAAAAACGTAGAGAGGAAATCTTTTTTTTGATAATATAAAATTGACAAAAATAAAAAAAAGCAGGAGGGAAAACGGATTCGCTTTTCTCCTGCTTTTTTTGGTGTGATAGGCTATTCGCCATGGAATAGCGGGTGCGTTACTGCATGCAGCTCGTAAGTCCGAGCGTGGTGGCGATGGCGGTGAGGATGCCGATGGCTACCTGAATGATGGTTTTCCAAGTTTCTTTCTTCATAGACTTTTAAAGGTAAAAGGGTAAAAGGGTAAAAGGGTAAAAACTACTCTAGGCCATCCACTCCGCCTGAGCCTGTGCCGCTGTCAGAGCCAGTGCCTGATCCGCTGTCAGAGCCTGTGCCCGAGCCCGATGTCGAGCCTCCGCCCTGCGATGGGGAGTTGTCTGTGCCGTCATCGGCAGGGTTGTCGGTGGTGGCGGTGGAGAAGGTGCCGTACTCCTGTAGTCGGCATTTCTTCTTGAGCTCGGCGTTGCTCCACGCCTTGGTGTTGCGCACGATGAGGTGCACGTCCTCGATGCTCTGCGCCGTCACCTCCTTCTTGGTCTGCTCGGCGCGGCTGCTCATGCCGAGCGAGAAGAGGCCGAGGTCGGAGAAGCGCACGCTCTTGCCGTCGAGGATGAGCTCCTGCAGGCAGTCGAGGGTGTCCATCAGCACGCCGTTCACCACGCCTCGGGAGTAAGGGCTGTTGTGTGAGGCGATGTGCTCCACGAACTCGTCGAACGACATCTCGCGGTCGGTTACTGCGGTGGCGTACCATAGCTGCTTGCCGGCGTTCTCGCCAGTCTGAGGGGTGCGCTGCACCTTGCGATACTTCAATGTTCCTTTGGTTGTTGTTGCCATAATCGTTTAATTTTTTAATGGTTAATGTTACTTTGTGGTTAATTTAGCCTTATCGGCATGGGGTTCATAAGAGCGATGCATCTTTCTCTGAAACACGATGCAAAGGTACGAAGTTTTTCTGTGCTTACAAAATAAAAGCGGGGAGATAGGAGAGTTTTGCGGCGAGTGGAGTGTTAAAATCTGTAAAGTGTAGTTTTGCATGTCGTAAGTCGATGATTCTTAAGCGAGAAAACTATGTTTTAGCCTCTCTCTATAGGGTGGTATCAATATCAGTAATATCAGTTAATCAGTTTTCAGCCGAGTGGTATGTTAGCCTAATTTAGATAGATATATTATATTATTA
>CAVKXW010000119.1:0-10133 GCA_963660215.1 Bacteroidaceae bacterium
AGTAAAAATAACATTGCGAAAAAAGTAAATAGTCTTTTCATACTAAAAATGCTTTTAAATGTTTATAGAATAAAGACTATTAAAAGAAATGGCGTAGTTTCAAAGCATAATTCTATCCTTTCCAATTGAGGTCTTCGGAAACCTATGATATTAAGGAAGAATGCTAATGAAGCCTACGCCAAATATGTATAGAAACAAGATATACCCTCTCTTGCGAAAGGGCATACTTGTGTCGTTATATACACGATATGGGTAGACGTTCACTGCTGTGTTCTCTGAATATCATTTGAAAGTTCCGAAGTTTCAATTGGTCAGAAGAAAACGTTCGTAAACGCCTATTTCTTAAAATAGTTCAAACTGCAAGATTAGCGTCAGTAACACTTTACAGACAATCTCTTAGAATGATGATGCAAAAATAAATAAAATAATTGAAAATAGCAAATTTTTACTAAATATTTTATCGTTTTAGGACTTATAATGCCCAAAAATGCCAAAATAATTGGCATGATGTTTCTACAATGTAATTATAAAATCGAAATATGTGATACTAAGGAAAAGGCCGTGAGCAAACTCCTGCCCACGGACTTTTCCTTTATGTTATTATAAATTGTCTTACGCCTTGAAGCTCTCCAAGTCTTCTGCCTGGAAGTTCTGGATATATGCTGAATGACCGAGAACTTCTTCCTCTGCCATGCGAACATATACGTTGGCACTCTTCTTAAACATCTCTGGTGCCTTGGTGGCATCGTCGAGGATAAGGAGTGACATCACGATGTCGCCAGTCATATTGTAGAGACGGCGAGCCAAGAAATCATGAACAGCCTGGTCGTTGGCATCCTTCACCTTGTTGATGGCTGCCTCGTAGAGGTCTACGAGCTTGGCAACACGCTCCTTCAATGATTTCAAGTCATCTGATACCTCGCTCTCCAACATCTCTTTGATGATATTGAGGTAAGTGCCGTTGGTGATGTAACGGATGGCTGCGACAACCTGAAGCTGGGTAGTACCCTCGTAGATAGAGAAGATACGAGCATCACGGAAGAGACGCTGGCTCTTGTACTCCATGATGAAACCAGAACCACCGTGGATGCTGATGGCATCGTAAGCATTCTGATTAGCATACTCTGAGTTCATACCCTTTGCCAATGGAGTGAATGCATCGGCGAGACGTGTATATTTCTTCATCTCCTGACGCTCCTCTGGAGTCAACTTGCTGTCGCGAGCGATGTCTTCCAAAGCCTTGTAGATGTCTACGTAGCGAGCGCAGCAGTAGAGGAGTGAACGACCAGCGTCCAACTTAGCCTTCATTCTTGATAGCATGTCATAGACGGCAGGGAAGTTGATGATCTTCTCACCAAACTGAGCACGCTCCTTGGCGTATGCCAAGCCCTCGTTGTAAGCTTCCTGCTCTACACCGACACTCTGAGCGGCGATACCGAGACGAGCACCGTTCATCAATGCCATCACGTACTTGATCAAACCGAGGCGAGTGCTACCGCAAAGCTCAGCCTTGGCATTCTTGTAAACCAACTCGCAGGTAGGTGAACCGTGGATACCGAGCTTGTTCTCGATATGACGAACGGTTACGCCACCGTCACGCTTGTCGTAGATGAACATGGAGAGACCACGACCATCCTTGGTACCTTCCTCTGAACGAGCCAAGACCAAGTGGATGTCTGAGTCACCATTGGTGATGAAACGCTTCACGCCATTCAAACGCCATGTGCCGTCGGCATCCTGTGTAGCCTTCAGCATTACACGCTGCAAGTCGGAACCTGCGTCTGGTTCTGTCAAGTCCATACTCATGGTCTCGCCAGCGCAAATGCGAGGGATGTACTTCTGACGTTGCTCCTCTGAACCGAACTCATAGAGTGTGTCGATACAGCTCTGGAGTGACCAGATGTTCTGGAAACCAGCATCTGCGGCAGAGATAATCTCCGATGCCATGGAGAATACGGCGTTAGGCAAGTTCAAGCCACCGTAACGGCGAGGCATAGACAAGCCCCAGAGACCTGCCTTGCGAGTAGCGTCGAGGTTCTCGAAAGTCTTGCTGGCATAAATCATGCGTCCGTTCTCCAAGTGAGGACCTTCCTGGTCAACGCTCTCGGAGTTTGGCTCGATGATGTTGGCAGCTACGTCGCCAGTGATGTCGAGCAAACGCTTGTAGTTCTCGATGGCGTCCTCGTAGTTGACTGGGGCGTCCTCAAACTGGTCTTTCTCTGCGTAGTTGCGCTCCTTCAAGTCGACAACACGCTTCATTAATGGGTGATTGAGATGAAATTCAATCTCAGGATGATCACTATAGTAATTAGCCATTATATTCTTTATTTAGAGTTCTGTTTGTAATACTTGATGAGCTTGGGAACGACATCCTCTACAGTGCCATTGATCACGTAGTCGGCAATCTTGTTGATTGGAGCGTCTGGGTCGCTGTTGATAGAGATGATGATGCCTGAATCCTGCATACCTGCGATGTGCTGAATCTGACCCGAGATACCGCAAGCGATGTAAACCTTAGGGTGAACGGTAACACCTGTCTGACCAATCTGACGGTCATGGTCTACCCAACCAGCGTCAACGGCAGCACGAGAAGCACCGACCTCGCCATGCAACAGGTGAGCCAACTCAAAGAGCTGGTCGAAACCTTCCTTGCTTCCTACACCATAACCACCAGCTACAACGATAGGAGAACCCTTCAGGTTGTGCTTGGCAGCCTCTACGTGGTGGTCGAGTACCTTAACGACAAAGTCCTCGGCAGGAACATACTTGCTTACCTCTGGGTAAACAACTTCCTTCTTGCACTCACCCTCGTAGATGTGCTTCTGCATCACACCAGAGCGAACGGTAGCCATCTGTGGACGGTGCTCTGGGTTGACGATGGTAGCCACGATGTTACCACCGAAGGCTGGACGAATCTGATAGAGCAAACCATCATAGTGCTTGCCACTCTTCTTGTCGTCGTAATCACCAATCTCAAGCTCTGTACAGTCGGCAGTCAAACCGCTGGTCAATGAAGAAGATACACGAGGACCGAGGTCACGACCGATAACGGTGGCACCCATCAAGGCAATCTGTGGATTCTCCTCCTTGAAGAGGTTGACGAGAATGTCAGTATGAGGAGCTGAAGTGTATGGGAACAAACCCTCAGCATCGAAAACAAATAACTTATCTACACCATAAGGGAGAATCTGGTCTTCCACCTTGCCCTTGATACCTGTACCTGCAACGATGGCATGGAGTTCCACGCCCTGCTGGTTAGCAAGCTTGCGTCCCTTGGTGAGCAATTCCTGAGATACTTCGGCAACAGTAGTGCCTTCTACCTCGCAATATACAAATACGTTGTTCATTGTCTTTTTCTAATAAAGCATTTTTTAATGAATCGGAAAGCGATTATCCGATAATACTTTCGTCCAACAATTCCTTTACCAAGCTGTCGATGTCTTCATCACTGCTGGTCAAGGTCTTGCTCTCCTTAGCTTGGAACACGATGTTCTTGACAGCCTTCACTTTGGTAGGTGAACCGCTCAAACCACACTGCTGAGGGTCGCCATCAACATCGGCAACGCTCCACTGGTTCAAGGTCAAGTAAGGACGCTCCTCATAGAGGTTAGTCCAAGGCTCGTCACCTTTGCGCTCCATAGGGCAAGTAGCGTATTTATATTTCATTACGCGCTTCACATTGCAAGGACGGCAAGGTGCAGCACTTCCGTTTACGGTGATAACCACTGGCAATGGAGCTTCTACTGTCTCCACACCACCGTCGATGTGACGACGGATGGTAGCCTTGCCATTCTCCACCTTGAGGATTTCCTCGGCGTAGGTTACCTGGTTCAATCCCAACTTCTGAGCCACCTGTGGACCTACCTGTGCGGTATCACCGTCGATAGCCTGGCGACCACCAATCACGATGTCAACGTCGCCAATCTTCTTGATACCAGTAGCAAGGGCGTATGAAGTAGCCAGTGTGTCGGCACCAGCGAAGAGACGGTCGGTAAGCAACCAACCTGTATCTGCACCACGATAAAGCCCCTGGCGGATAATCTCGCCAGCACGTGGAGGACCCATAGTCAAAATACCAACTGTAGAACCAGGATGCTGCTCTTTCAAACGGAGAGCCTGCTCCAATGCGTTCAAATCCTCAGGATTGAAGATAGCAGGAAGGGCTGCGCGGTTGACGGTGCCTTCGGCAGTCATCGCGTCCTTACCCACATTTCTTGTGTCAGGTACTTGCTTGGCAAGTACTACGATTTTTAAACTCATATCAATTAATGGTTATTGTTATAATATTCTAAGTTTGTTAGTGTTTTATGAGAAAACACGACCGCAAAAGTACCATTTTTTTATGTATTACCCAAATTATTTACCCGAAAATTGCACAATTTAGAATACTTTGTGCGCAAAACCAAACATTTGTGCAAGTTTTCAGGTATGATTAAGGTCAGCATATGGTGAAAATGCTGACCTTATATATTTTTTTATTCGAAACTTTTGAGTCGGGCGATATACTTGCCTAAGATGTCGAACTCTATGTTTACGACAGTTCCCACTTCGATGTTACAGAAGTTAGTGTTCTCTCTGGTGTAAGGGATGATGGCAACAGTAAAAGTGTTGTCAGTAGGATCGCAGACAGTGAGCGATACACCGTTCACAGTTACGCTGCCCTTGTCAACCGTAAAATAGCCCTTGCGAGCCATCTCCTTGTTGAGTTCATACTCAAAAGTAAAATAGGTGGAGCCATCGGCATCCTTCATGGCGATGCACTTGGCAGTTTCGTCCACATGTCCCTGTACTATATGACCGTCCAGTCTGCCGTTCATTACCATCGAGCGCTCTACGTTCACCTTGTCGCCCACTTGGAGCAGTCCGAGGTTGCTGCGGTCGAGGGTTTCCTTCATCGCCGTAACGGTATAGGTGCCGTCCTTTATTTCTACCACGGTGAGGCACACTCCATTGTGAGCCACGCTTTGGTCGATGCTGAGTTCATACACGAAAGAGCACTTCAACGTAAAGTCGATGTTCTCCTTATCATGCTTGATAGCCACGACGGTGGCCATTTCTTCTACGATTCCACTAAACATAATCTATCTGTATTAATGTTGTTTTGGTCGCAAAGTTATTGCATTCGTACGAAATAACCAAATAATTTAAGTTCTTTTGATAAGAAAAATAGGATAAATATTAGGATTGGACTGGATTTTAGTATAATAGATTTGGGACATAAGGATAAAAATTGTACTTTTGCATTTGCTAAAATAAAGTTTCAAATCATAGAAAATTTTATATGAAGATGATTGTGATAGCTTGCGACTCCTACAAGGGGTGTTTGACGAGCAAGGAGGTGAATGAGGCGATGGCTTTAGGAGTGAAGAGCGAAGAACGAAGAGTGAAAAATCCAAATGCTTCTCCAGAAATCATCACCTTGGAGATGAGCGATGGAGGGGAAGGTATGCTCGATGCTTTCCTTTCGGCGATGGGCGGCGAACGAGTAACCATTCCTGCCCATGATGCCTTGATGCGGTGGATAGAGGCGGATTATGGTATTATCCGAATATCCGCAGAGGTAGGAATCTCGTCCTTTGCGCCAGGCGATGAGGTTGCCATCATCGAAATTGCGCAGACCGTGGGCTTGGCTCTCATTGAGCCTGAGCAACGAAACCCGATGAAGGCTACTTCCTGGGGAGTGGGCGAACAGGTGATGCACGCTTATCGCCGTGGCATCCGAAAGTTTATCGTGGGCTTGGGCGGCAGTGCCACTTCCGATAGCGGCATCGGTATGCTCAAGGCGATGGGAGATGACTGGAAGAAGATTCGCAAGGATTGTACCTTTGTCTTGGCTTCGGATGTTACCAATCCGCTTTGTGGACAGCAAGGGGCAGCCCATGTCTTCGCTCCTCAGAAGGGGGCGGATGCGGCGATGGTGGAAATGCTGGACAAGCGTGCCGAGAAGTTTGCCGAGGTCAGTGCCAGGCACTTCGGCTATGACAAGAGCGATACCCCAGGGGCTGGGGCGGCAGGTGGATTGGGCTATGCCTTCTTGCAGTATTTCAATGCCGAGTTTCGGGCAGGTGCCGACTTGCTCTTGGATATTGTAGGCTTCGACCATATCTTGGCTGATGCCGACCTTGTGATAACTGGCGAGGGGCATAGCGACGAGCAAACATTGATGGGAAAGCTTCCGCAGCGCATATTGGAACGTGCCAAGCGGCAAGACGTAAGGTGTTGGCTCGTTTCGGGCGGAGTGGGTGATGGTCAGAAACTGCTCGATGCTGGCTTCGACAAGGTGATAGCCGTTACTCCTGAGGATATGTCTTTGCAAGAGGCGATGAAGCCAGAGGTGGCAAGGAAGAACCTTTCTATGAAGTTGGCAACGATATCTAGCTTATACGTGTAAATGTTTTTTTTGAAAAAAGTCTCAAAGTATCATTATTAGCCTCGAAATGTGTTGTAATTAATTGATAATTAGTGGTGTATGGGAAATGATACTTCTCTGTTTTAGGGTCGAGAAGTATCATAAAAGTATCATAGAAGTCTCATTTTTGAGGATGCTTTGAGTCTTTTATTCGCTTTTTACCAATCGAAATCATCAATTTCCTATAGCGAAAATCCTCTAGTGTCTATCACGAAGGAGTGCCCAAATTAATGAACGATATTTGGGCACTCGTTGCCCGATGCGTGGGCAATGAGTGCCCAGCGTTTGTTCTGCCGATGCCCACCGCTTGGTCCCCCATGGACCGAGCCTTGTTCACCCAGTGAACAGCTCGTGTTCATCAATAGCACATCAAAATATTGATTAACTTTGCAGCGGAAAGAATGGCAATGGAATATTTGAATCAATTTCACAAGGAAAGCACGGAGAGGATGCTCCGCAAGTTGGAAGAATGGAAGAAGTCGCCGACCTCCTCTATAGAAGCTGCGCAAACCATGAAACGCAACATGGCCCAGGGAATAGCCTATACCTTATTATATTTGGTACAACATTCTTTCTTCTTCGTTCAGCATTCCGCTGTTGATGATTTCTTGTCTCACAAGTCGTAAGTCATCTTCGTTCAGTTGACCAACTCGCTTGAAATCGGTGAAGTAGTCCGATTCGCCTTTCCAAGGTTGCGCACAGTTTACGTATGAGTCATGAGAGAGAAAACTATAGTTGGATGCTAAGATTTGCACTTGTCTTGCCAAGAGACGAGGACGCTTTTGGATGAAAGGATTGATTTGAGAATTAATGATTACGGAACAAATGCAAATATGGTTTTCACTCACTGCTGCAACTACATAAAATTTTAGATGGTCAACTCCAGCCATCTCTCCAAGCAAAACTGTGCCAGGAGTCATATTGAGAGAAGCCAAGTTTGCTTGGCTTAAAATGTCTGATAAAGTTGCCATTTAGCAAAATGCGTTTTGAAGTTGGGCGGTTTCTTTCAAGTAAGGCATATCTTCGTCGTCTATGCCAACTTCTAACGCCATATTCTCAAATGAGATAGGGAAATCACGAGCTGTACTGCGCCATGCTGTATCATGTGATTTCTCTTTAATCTCGTCGTAAGAAAGAGAACCATATTCCTTGATGATTTCATCTAGGATTTCCTTCTCTGCTGGTGAGATAGCCTTCATGTCAGGCTTTTGCAAGGGTTGCACATACATCCAGTTGTTGATGTGGAAGTAGTTGCTTAAACCATCGATGTCTTTCATATAAGAATCACCACGTACTATCTTAAACATATCGTATGTCTTTGATGGAACAGGACCTGCATCCATGGCTATATAGGTATCCCCAGTGATGGGCATACCGTATTCATTCATAAATTCTCTGTCTGCAAAATAGAGAATCTTGAATATCTTATGAAAATCTCTACGCTTTAATCTTTCCGTGATGTACAGGATAAGATTGAGAGTTTTCTTGTTGTTGAATTTATACTGAATAGCTTCCATGATGATTCTTTGCTTATAATCTTTTGCAAAATTACACTTTTTATTTGAATGGCGCAAGGAAAAATGGAAAAATCTTAGTAAATATAGGCTCGAATGCAGAATCCTGCATCCGAGCCTATACCTTTTATATATATCGCATATTCTTATAGCAGATACCCATATTTTTTCAAGGCGTCCACCACCTTGCTCTTGTTGCTCGTCTCCACCAGGAGGATGAAGCCCTCTGCCTTCATCGTGTATTTGCGGATGATAGGGTCGGTGAGGAGGATGCGCTGCAAGTCTTTGTTGCCCGAAGGTATCTGGAGAAGGGAGTACTTCTTCTGCGGTGCCTTCATAAGCTTGCAGCGGTCTTCCATATCCTTGAAGAACTGTTCCCAGTTGGCTGGTGGCTCCTTGCAGATGTAATCACGAAACATGTTTATCTTGTTGGTGATGTCGCTCTTGCAGGTGCAGCCGTCAAGAAAACTCTCATAGCTTACCTTGTATAGGTGCTTCGAAATGGGGGTAGCCATATTGTTGAGCACCGACTCGTATGGGTTCACCTCGGCAAGAGACTTGACCATGAGGTTGTCGTCGTATAGCTCGAATAGCTTGGAGGCGACAGCAGAAGCCTTAGGCTGCTCATATTTGTCGATGAGCTTCAGTGCGTACTTGCCGAGATTGGTGAGACGGACATATCGCAATGTGTCGTAATAGCAAGTGGCATCGAGGGCTGGCTCTGGGGTATAGGCTATCTCCACCATGCCGAATACCGCCATCATGAACAGGTAGCCCTTGATGTAAGGATGGGTCAACTCCTGCATGATGTTGTCGGAGAAAATGTCGTACTCATCATAAGTGTTCTTGAGCGTCATCTTCTCAAACTCATATCCGCTTAGCCATAGACAACGGTTTTCGGCATTGGTGCCAAACGAGCGTACCTTGTAGCAAATATCCTCAGCTTTCAACCAATTCCCATCCTTGGCATAGAGGCGGAGGGTGGAAAGGATGTTGTCATTGATGCCTTCACATTCGCATAAGTTCATCTGGTTCTTTCTGAAACCTGTGATGTGCGATAAAATGAGCGCAGGGAAGATGCCAGGCTCTTCATCTATCGTACCCAATAGGGATATGATGTCGTCCTCGATGGCAAAGTCTCCCACACCACACATATCTGCGTCAAGGCAGTAGATGTTGGTAAGGAGCTGGGAGGCAAGCTTTTGTGCGTCAGCGTCGCCTGAGGTGAAAAATTCCCTAACGTTTGTCATCTTTGCCACCTTCTTGATGGTGGTGGCGGTACATTTGCTTTTGCCGAATTCTATCTGTCGGGTACGATACATCACTCTTAGCATCGGATAGATGGTAAAGATGGATGCTTCGTTGTTATAGGTGAGCAACTTTTGGTCGCTAGGCAATTCCTCTATGCTCTTCAATAGAAAATACTCAGGGTGCATCACATGAAGAAGTTCGTCTCGCAATCCCCTTTGGAAAGCGATATGAGGAATGCGATGGCGGTAGTGGCTGAAGTAGTATTCCTTGTCATAGCCGATGGCATTTTGGACTTGATACCAAAGCGACAACTTCGGTATCAGTTCGTCGTGGTTATAGTAATACCTGCTGCCGCTCACGGTGTGGGTACATTTCTCACCCAGTATCTTGGAAGCGTCTTGGAGGGTGACAAAATGCTTCTTGAAGACTTCCTCCATAAGGTCTTTCTCTGCCTTCGGTAGCTCATCATAGAAGTAGTGCAGGTTGCGATGGTAGCGCATGATGGCGAAGAAGTGTACCCAGTCTGCCTTGTATTTCTTCTCTCCTGAGATAATCTTGGCGACGGCTCGTGGACACTTCTCCTTGCCGTCCTTGTCGATGTAATAAAGACGATACTTCCTTGCAAACTTATAGTATGGGTCGAGGTAGTCTTGCAGGTCGGCTAGGGTGTAGCTATCCAATACTGTCTCGATACGTTTTTGTGCTTCTGCGGAAGGCATGTAGATTTCCTTGGCAGGGCGAGTGTCGTTCTTGGTGGAAATGGGTTCCGTACGGTTGGCAGCTTCCGTTTCCGAAATTGGATTTCCGAACAGGTCTTTTATCATTTCTTATAGCGTATTTTTAGAATTGATTTTTATGAGTGATGGTACAGGACGCAAACCTTATGGCGATGTGTCCTGTACGAGTCTTTATCCCAAGATGAAGTTGATGTCTTCCTCTGACAGTTGCTTCGATGATGA
>CAVKXW010000120.1:0-9932 GCA_963660215.1 Bacteroidaceae bacterium
CTATCTGCCACACACCTTGAGCAATCCCGGACATGCACGCTTGCAATTGCAGTTGGCAAATGGCTTGGACGACCGCGCGAAACGGAAGTGGTATATCGGGAATGTGGAGATCGACTTCCGCCGTCAATATACAGATGTCTTGCGCGACAGCATCAGTCGCAGGCACTTTGTGGCACGTTATAATGGAAATAAACCGCCAGTAAGATTGCGTGTGGTCTGGAAGAACATGCGCCTTTATCCGAAGCAGTTGTACAGTTACGAAAACTATCAGCAGACGGTCAATAATATCTCTAACACAGGATTGTTCAGCATGACCAATTTCACGTTCACGCCACGTGACACCACTTCTGTGTGCGACACCATCGACTTGAAACTGAATTGCATATTCGACAAACCATACGATTTCTATGTGGAAACCAATGCAACGGGCAAGACTACAGGACGGATGGGACCCGAGCTGGTGCTGGGTTTCACCAAGCGCAATGCTTTCCGTGGTAATGAAAACCTCGACATCAACCTTCATGGGTCTTATGAATGGCAGACGGGCAGTAATGCAAGCGGAGGAAAGGAGAAACTCAATTCGTATGAGTTTGGTGGCGACATCACCTTGGAGCTTCCGCGTGTCCTCTCGCCTTTCCCTGTGAAGCGGTTGTTTTATACCACGCCATCTACGCTCATCAAGGCTTCTACCAATACGCTCAACCGTGCGGGCTATTTTAAGCGCCGCATCGTGTCTGGAGAACTCACTTACCAATTCCAGCCTACGGCAACGATGATGCATGAGTTCAGCCCGCTCACGTTGGAGTATGAATATATGAAAAAGGTGACGGAGAAGTTTTCGGCAATCCTTAACGACAATCCTTATCTGCTGATGTCGATGCAGGACCAGTTCCTACCGAAGATGAAATATACGTTCACCTATACGAGTCCTAAGGAATACAAGAACCCGATATACTGGCAGACGACCGTTAGTGAATCTGCCAATGTCCTCTCGTTGGGGTATATGGCGTTTGGAAGAAAGTGGAATGAGCGTGGCAAGGATATGTTCAAAAACCCATACGCTCAGTTCTTGAAGGTGGAAACAGATTATCGCAAGACGTGGACACTCTCGCCTCATTCACAGTTGGTGGCGCATGCCAGTGGTGGCATCATTTGGGCATATGGAAATTCGGTGAATGCGCCTTACAGTGAGCAGTTCTACGTAGGTGGTGCCAACAGCATTCGTGCCTTCACGGTGCGGAGCATTGGTCCTGGTGCTTACTACACGGATGAAAGCCGTTTGTCGTATATGGACCAGACGGGAGATATCAAGCTGCAGGCCAATTTGGAGTATCGTGCCCGCCTTTTCGGAAACCTTTATGGAGCTGCATTCCTTGATGCAGGAAACATTTGGGCAATGCGTAGTGATGACTACAGGACAAATTCAAAGTTTAAGTTGAAGAATCTGGCAGACCAGATGGCTGTAGGCACTGGTATCGGCGTACGTTATGACTTGGAGTTCTTCGTTCTTCGCATCGACTGGGGTGTAGGTATCCATCTTCCTTACGATACAGGAAAGCGTGGTTATTACAATATCCCCCATTTTAAGGACGGACAGAGCCTGCATCTTGCTATAGGTTATCCGTTCTGACTAGAGTGTAAAGGTAATATAACATCATTGAATAAAAAGAACCCGCACCGTTGTGTTGTAAACGATGCGGGTTTTGTCTTGTTTGCGATTTGCTCGCGACATGAAGGTGGGTTCCGTATTATTTACGGAGACCGAGAGCCTTGATGATTGCACGGTAGCGATTGATGTCGCGGTCGTACAAGTAATCGAGCAATGCGCGGCGCTTACCTACCAATTGTGTCAATGCACGTGCGGTAGTATGATCTTTACGGTTCTTCTTCAGATGCTCCGTCAAGTGGGAAATACGGTATGAGAACAATGCTATCTGGCTCTCAGCTGAACCAGTATCAGAGTTAGACTTTCCGTACTTGCTAAAGATCTCTTCTTTTTTTGCTTTGTCTAAATACATAGCTGTAATTAACTTAAATGTTTAAAAATATGAATGTAAATTGAGCATCCTCAGGACCTTCCTCACGGCGGTTTCCTTAAAAATGCGGTGCAAAGGTACAACTTTTCTATGAATTATGCAAATTTTTCCGATATTTTTTGTAATTTTGCACCCAAATTCAAAAGTATTTAAGGTAAAACGAAATGCAAGACATTAGAAACATTGCAGTTATTGCGCACGTTGACCATGGTAAGACTACATTGGTCGACAAGATGATGCTCGCTGGTAAGCTGTTCCGTGACGGCCAGGATAACAGTGGCGAAGTGCTCGATTCCAACGACTTGGAGCGCGAGCGTGGTATAACCATTCTCTCAAAGAATGTATCTATCAACTGGAAAGGTACTAAGATCAATATCCTCGATACTCCAGGACACTCTGACTTCGGTGGTGAGGTGGAGCGTGTGCTCAACATGGCAGATGGTTGCCTCCTCCTCGTCGATGCCTTCGAGGGTCCGATGCCTCAGACTCGTTTCGTGCTGCAGAAGGCTTTGCAGCTCGGATTGAAGCCTATCGTTGTAGTAAATAAGGTGGACAAGCCTAACTGCCGCCCTGAGGAGGTTTACGAGATGGTGTTCGACTTGATGTGCGACCTCGATGCTACCGAGGACCAGCTCGACTTCCCTGTAGTATACGGTTCAGCCAAGAACGGATGGATGGGCGAGGACTACAACAAACCAACAGACAACATTGACTATTTGCTCGATAAGATTGTGGAGATCATCCCTGCTCCTAAGCAGTTGGAGGGTACTCCTCAGCTCTTGATTACATCGCTCGACTATAGCTCTTACACAGGTCGTATCGCCGTGGGTCGTGTACACCGTGGTACATTGAAGGATGGTATGAACGTCACCATCTGCCATCGTGACGGCACCCAGGAGAAGACCAAGATCAAGGAGCTCCACACCTTCGAGGGTATGGGGCACAAGAAAACAGACCATGTAGACTCTGGCGACATCTGCGCCGTTATCGGCTTGGAGAAGTTCGAGATTGGCGATACTATCTGCGACTACGAGAACCCAGAACCACTGCCTCCTATCGCTGTAGATGAGCCTACCATGAGTATGCTCTTCACCATCAACGATTCTCCTTTCTTCGGCAAGGAGGGTAAGTTCTGTACCTCTCGCCACATCCAGGAGCGCTTGAACAAGGAGTTGGAGAAGAACCTCGCTCTTCGTGTTCAGCCTTACGAGGATACCACCGATAAGTGGATTGTCTCTGGTCGTGGTGTGCTCCACCTCTCTGTGCTCATCGAGACTATGCGTCGTGAGGGATATGAGCTTCAGGTAGGTCAGCCTCAGGTTATCTACAAGGAGATTGACGGCGTGAAGTGCGAGCCTGTAGAGGAGTTGACCATCAACGTGCCAGAGGAGTTTGCCTCTAAGATGATTGATATGGTAACTCGTCGCAAGGGTGACATGACCTCCATGTTGAACATGGGCGACCGTGTGGACATCGAGTTTGATATTCCTTCCCGTGGTATCATCGGTCTTCGTACCAACGTGCTGACAGCTTCCCAGGGCGAGGCTATCATGGCTCACCGCTTCAAGGAGTATCAGCCATACAAGGGTGAGATTAGCCGCCGCAGTAACGGTAGCATGATTGCCTTGGAGACAGGTACTGCCTTCGCTTATGCCATCGACAAGCTACAGGATCGTGGTAAGTTCTTCATCGACCCAGGTGAGGAGGTTTACGGTGGTCAGGTAGTAGGTGAGCATGTTCACGACAACGACTTGGTAGTGAACGTAACCAAGGCAAAGCAGTTGACCAACGTGCGTGCCTCTGGTTCTGATGACAAGGCTCGTGTCATCCCTAAGACCGTGATGAGTCTTGAGGAGTGCTTGGAGTACATCCGTGAGGATGAGTACGTAGAGGTTACTCCAAAGAACATGCGTATGCGCAAGATTGAGCTCGATCACTTGAAGCGCAAGCGCAGCAACAAGGATTAAGCTATAGCTTAACATATAAATGGATCCAAAGGAATGCCCCTTCTCCCGAAATCACTTCGGGCAGAAGGGGCTTCTTCGTTGTTCGTAAATTAATAGTTTTCCTTTCCAACAAGCTTTTTATTCACTTTTTCTTGATAGTTTCATCTTTTTGCAGTAACTTTGCACCCAAATTCTGAAGTGTATATATAATAAGGTATAAGGATTATGGGATTGTGGAGATTCTTTCGTAAGTTCTCGTTGCCTTGCTCCTTGGTGTTGGGAGCGATAGGCTATTTGATATTTGCCAACGTTCCGTTCTTGGAACTAGTGGGCGATGCCGTCGGTCCTCATCTGGTGGGGCTGATGCCAGTGGTGTTGTTCGCCTTGCTCTATGTTACCTTCTGTAAGATAGAGATTAAGGAGATGAAGCCGCAGGCTTGGCATTTTATTCTCCAGATGATACGCACCTCGTTGGCTCTGATGATGGTGGTGCTCATCATGGAGTTTGGGAGCGATTACGAGACCAAGCTCGTGTTGGAGGGAGCTTTCATCTGCTTTATCTGTCCTACGGCTGCGGCTGTGGCTGTGGTCACGGAAAAACTCGGGGGGAGCATTGGCTCTCTTACCACCTATACCGTCATCGCTAACATCTTTACGATGATTATCATCCCTGCTCTCTTCCCGATGGTGGAGAAGGGGGCGGATGTCTCGTTCTTGATGATGAGTGCGATGGTGTTCAGGAATGTCACCACCGTATTGGTGGTGCCATTGCTCTTGGCGTTGCTCAGTCGCAAATTTCTGCCTAAGTTTGTGGACAAGGTGAAAAGCGTTCCCGATTTGGGCTTTTATATGTGGTGCTTCAACCTCACGATATTGATGGGCGAGACGGTGAGAAACATCCTTCATGCCGAGGTTTCGGGATGGATATTGGCATTGCTCCTCATTGTTCCAGCCTTCGTTTGCCTCATCCAGTTTGCCATTGGCAAGGCGGTGGGGCGGCATTATGATGCCAGCATCAGTGCTGGGCAGGCGTTGGGGCAGAAGAATACCATCGTGGGCATCTGGCTTACCCTTACCTTCCTCAATCCGCTTGCTGCTGTAGCACCTGGTGCTTATGTGGTATGGCAGAATTTGGTGAATGGTTGGCAACTGTGGTATAAGGAGAAATATGGACATCTGAAATGGTAATAAAAAAGCGAGTGCGTCATAAATCATTTATGACGCACTCGCTTTTTTATTAATCTTGTGTAGGATAGATAAGATTCTCTTCCTTGATGACATTCAATACCTCTTCGAGGTATTTCTTCGACTCGTATTTTGCCATTGGCAGGTCGTGGAGCAGGTAGTTGCCGCAATCCTTGGCTGCCTGACCAGGAATCTCTCCCTCGAAATCGGCAATGAACTTGAAGGTATGCTTCATCAGTTCTACGATGTCCTTGCTCTCATAGTCGCCACGAATCAAGAGGTAGTTGCCGGTGAGGCAACCCATTGGTCCCCAATAGATGATGCGGTCTTTCCACTCCTCGTCGTTGCGAAGATAGGTGGCAGCTAGGTGTTCGATGGTGTGGATAGCACCATTGTGAAGGCATGGCTCCAGGTTAGGCACCTTCATACGAATGTCGAAGGTGGTTACTACTTCTCCGCCTACCTGATCCTTGCGACTTACGTAGATGCCACGGAGCAACTTATTATGATTGATTGTAAAACTTGGTATCTTGTTCATAATGTTAAGTGTTAAATGTTAAGTGTTAAATTAGAGGCTTTCGAGGAAAGCTTTGGTGACATTGAACGAGCCTTCTGCCATCTTAGCCCAGAAGTCAAAGTACTGCTGCGCCTTGGTATCCTTTAGAGGTACATCGCTGATGATGCGGAAGGATATGAACGGAGTCTTGTAGATGTGGCACGTCTGGGCGATGCTACAACTCTCCATATCCACAGCCATAGCATGAGGGAAATGCTCCAGGATGCTGCGCATCTTCTCCTTGCTATCCACAAACCATTCGCCGCTCACGATTTGTCCTGCATGGATATGGGGATGCTTGTTTTCTGGCAATTCATTGATGGCAAGTGCCTTTTCCACATACTCCTGTGGAGTCTTGAATGCTGCAGGCATACCGAGAATCTGTCCGAACTCGCAATCGTCGCCGCAATAAGCATCGTGGTATACGCATTCTGTGGCTACCACCACCTCGGTAACATTGAGGTTGATGTCGGCACCGCCAGCCACACCCGATGAGATGATGAGGTCTGGATGATAATTGTCTATCATCTCCACGGCACCGATGGCGCTGTTCACCTTGCCGATGCCACATTGCTGCATCACCACCTCGTTCTCGCCAATCTTTCCGATGACGAAATCCTTGTGGTTCTTTCGCTCGGTCTGCGATTCTGTCAATAATGTCTTGAGTTGCGTGAACTCCTTGTCCATCGCAACAATAATTCCTATTTTCATATAATCTTGTTATTTTTGGGTGCAAAATTACAAAAAATAAATGATTCCCCTACGATAAAAAATATAAAAAGTATCTATTTTATTTTGCAGTGTCTTCTTTTCTCATTATCTTTGCATCTAAATTATAAACGTTTATAGAATAGTAATGAAATTTTTGAAGAAGTATCTACTGGATATTCTGGTAGTGATTGTTTTTGCGGTTATTTCCTTCGCATACTTCATGCCTGCTGACATGGACGGACGAATCCTTTTCCGTCATGACTCTGCGGCTGGCAAGGGATTGGGACATGAGAAGGAACTATTCCAGCAGCAAACTGGCGAGACTACTCGCTGGACCAACTCTGTGTTTGGCGGTATGCCTACTTATCAGATGTCGCCTTCGTATAGCAGTACCAAGGTGCTCAACCAAGTGATGCAGGCTTATCACCTGTGGTTGCCCGACTATGTGTGGTATGTCTTTGTATACCTCTTGGGCTTTTATATCATGTTGAGAGCCTTCGACTTCCGACAGTCGTTGGCGGCATTGGGTAGTATCATCTGGGCATTCTCGTCGTATTTCTTTATCATTATCGCTGCTGGGCACATCTGGAAGGTGTGGGCTTTGGCTTACCTGCCTCCGATGATAGCTGGCGTAGTTTTGGCTTATCGAGGTAAGTTCCTGAAAGGCTTGCTGTTGACAGCCATTTTTTCTGCTTTCGAGGTGAACGCCAACCATGTGCAGATGACTTATTATTACCTCTTCATCATCCTCTTCATGGTCATCGCTTTCTTGGTGGATGCCATTCAGAAGAAGCAACTCGCACGCTTTGGCAAGGCTACGGCAGTCTGTGCCGTGGGTGCCCTCATCGGTATATCGCTCAATCTTTCCAATCTCTATCATACTTGGCAATATGGACAGGAAACCATGCGTGGCAAGAGTGAGCTCGTCAAGAAGAACGCTGCCAACCAAACGAGCAGCGGACTCGACCGTGACTATATCACCCAGTGGAGCTATGGCATCGACGAGACTTGGACGCTCTTGATACCTGATGCCAAGGGTGGTGCCTCCGTTCCATTGGCTCAGAATGAGAAAGCGATGGAGAAGGCCGACCCTAACTTCGTGCAGATTTATCAGCAGCTCGGTCAGTACTGGGGCAATCAACCTGGTACCAGCGGACCTGTATATGTGGGAGCATTCGTGATGATGCTCTTCATCCTTGGTTTGTTTATCGTGAAAGGCCCGATGAAGTGGGCTTTGCTCGCAGCCACCATCCTGAGTATCTTGCTCTCGTGGGGTAGAAACTTCATGCCGTTTACCAATTTCTTCTTGGATTATGTGCCGATGTATGCCAAGTTCCGTACGGTGGCATCCATCCTCGTCATCGCTGAGTTTACCATTCCGCTGTTGGCAATGATGGCTCTGAAGAAGCTTGTGGAAGAGCCAGAGGTACTGACCACGAAGATTAAGTATGTTTACGCTAGCTTTGGCTTGACCGCAGGTTTCTGCTTGCTCTTCGCCATCATGCCAGGCGTATTCTTCCCAGATTTCATCTCGGTGCAGGAGACCCAAGCTCTCCAGCAACTTCCTGCCGAATATCAGGGGCCAATCATGAGCAACCTGGCGGAGATTCGTAAGGGTATCTTTACTTCCGATTGCTGGCGTTCGTTCTGGATTATCGTCATCGGTTCAGCTTTCTTGATGCTCTACAAGTACAAGAAGTTGGGCAAGGAGTATATGATAGCTGGTATCGCCGTACTCTGCTTGGTGGACATGTGGATGGTCAACAAGCGCTATCTCTACGACGATATGTTTGTGGACAAGACCGAGCGTGACGCACCTCAGCAGATGACCGAGACCGATAAGATTATCTGTCGCGACAAGGCACTCGACTATCGTGTGCTCAATCTCGCATCCAATACCTTCAATGAGAATGAGACCTCCTACTATCATAAGAGCATCGGTGGTTATCATCCAGCCAAATTGCGCCGTTATCAGGAGATGATCGACGCCCATATCGCCCCTGAGATGCAGAAGACGATGAAGGCTGTGGTTGAGGCTGGCGGCGATATGACCAAGGTGAACGGCGATAGCATCTTCCCTGTGTTGAACATGCTCAATACCAAGTATCTCATCATGCCTTTGCAGGGCGGACAGACCGTGCCTGTGCAGAATCCATACGCTTACGGAAACGCTTGGCTTGTGGATGAGGTGAAGTATGTGGACAATGCCAACCAAGAGATTGACGAGGTGGGCAAGGAGAACCTGCGTCATGTGGCTGTGGCCGATGCTAAGTTCAAGGAACAACTCGGACAGAGTGTGAAGCAAGATGACACTGCCATTGTGAAGATGCTCCAGTATAAGCCAAACAACTTGACCTACGAGGTGAAGTCTAGCAAGGGCGGTGTCGTGGTCTTCTCCGAGATATACTATCCAGGGTGGACGGCAACCATCGACGGTCAGCCAGCCGAACTCGGTCGTGTAAACTATATCCTCCGTGCCCTGAATGTGAAGGCTGGTACCCACAAGGTGGTGCTCGACTTCCATCCTCAGTCGCTGAAGAATACAGAGACCGTCGCTTACATCGGCTACGGTGCGCTCGTTCTCCTTATTATAATAGGTATAGGAGTGGAGTGGAAAAAGAAAAAGTCATGCAGTTCCGAACAGAAATAGAAATTCCAAAGGCTGACTTCGAGATACAGCCAGCGGAGCGAATGCTCTTCGTGGGTAGTTGCTTCGCTGACAATCTCGGTAAGAGATTCCTTGAGAATCGCTTTCGGGTGACAGTGAATCCTTACGGTGTGATGTATAATCCCGCTAGCGTTCTGCACACGGTGGAGAAATGCTTGGATGTAGCTCCTCGTGTCGCTGTTTTTACGCTTGGTACGAACCACGTTTATATTCTCAAGGAAACTGGCGAGATAGTGGATAACTGCATGAAACGTCCGCAACGCCTCTTCGAGGAAAAGAAGTTGACAGTGGATGAATGTACTGAATATCTGCAAAAGGCGGTAGACTTACTGAAAGCTGAAAAGGTTATCATCACCGTCAGCCCCATCCGCTACGCCAAGTATGGCTTTCACGGCAGCCAGCTCTCGAAGGCAACGCTCCAGCTTGCCGCCGACCAACTGGTGAGGCTGAATCCAGGAGTAGTGAGCTACTTTCCTGCCTACGAGATTATGAACGATGAGCTCCGAGACTATCGCTTCTACAAGGAAGACATGTTGCATCCGAGCGACCAAGCCGTGGAGTATATCTGGCAGAGATTTCGGGAAACTTACTTCGGCAAGGCTGCCGAGCAGTTCTTGGAAGACTGGCGACCTATCAAGGAAGCCCTCGGACACAAGCCTTTCAATCCCGACAGCGAGGCAACCAAGTTGTTCCTCGCCAAGACGGATGAGAAGAAAAGACAGTTCGAACAAAAGTATGGCTTATAAAAGCATCAATATAGAACAATAAAAACTTTAAGACAATGACATATACTATTGAAAAGGTAACCACACTGATAGGTGCGCGTCGCT
>CAVKXW010000121.1:0-9922 GCA_963660215.1 Bacteroidaceae bacterium
CCACGGGCATAGAGCAGTGAGTCGTTGCGAGTGATGGCGAGCTGTGCACCATTGATTTCCCATCGTTTCAGGTATCGCTCTACGAGCGAGTCCATCTCGTGATACTCCTTGCCGTCGGAAAGGGCGTTGGAGATGGAGTCGTTGATGTGCTTCTTGGGCAGCGTGTCGCTCGTTTTCTCCTTGTCTGCCGATGAACTGCAGCGTGATACGCAGCTGTGTGTGGTCCATGTTACGATACCTGCAAAGGTTATCAATATGATTGCTATGCGTTTTTTTCTTAGTCTTCTTGCCATTTTCTTTTTGATTATTCACTGCAAAGATACATGAAAGAAATGAAATGGCAAAACAATGAAAATATATTTAAATTTATTTTGTATTGTCTTCGAATTGTCGTAACTTTGCAGCCATATTGTTTAGAAAGTGAAATGAATAGATATATTACAAAGGTTTTCAGGTCGTTGTCTTACATCACGCTCATGCTTTTGCTTGCCTTGGTGCCCGATGTCTGGTTGTGGCATCATGGTGTGTCGGGGTGGTATTGGCTGCTTGGTGTGGCATGGTGGATACCGTCGTTGTTGCTCTTGCTAGCCGAGGTGGGCTTGCAGTTGGGCTTGTTTCATAAGCTCTCCGTCAGGGTGCTTTTCTCGATGTTGCTCTTTTCGGTGATGCCGAAGATCGTGTTTGTCGCATTCTCTTTCTTCGTGCCTTGGTTTGTCGCCCTACTTCCTGCGCTGGCGGTGATGGGGTGGTTTGCCTTCGGATTCCTGGCTGGCTGGAAACGACTGGAGGTGAAGAATGTCACCTTCTCGTCGCCCGACCTTCCGCCTTATTTTGATGGTTATCGCCTGTTGCAAATCACCGACTTGCATCTAGGGTCATTCCCCAAGGGTAATGATTTTGTGCAGCGAATGGTGGATGTCGCCAACAATGAGGCACCCGACATGATTCTCTTTACGGGCGACTTGGTGAATGACAGTGCCACCGAGGTGGAGCCTTATCTAGGTGTGTTGAGCCAGCTTTCTGCTCCAGATGGCATCTTTTCCGTTTGGGGCAATCACGACTACTGCGAGTATGGCAACAATCATACCCTCGCCGCCTTGAAGCGCAATCGGCGCCTGCTTTATGATTATCAGAAACGTTTGGGATGGCAGCAGCTGATGAACGAACACCGAGTGGTGAGCCACGGCATGGCTTCCATCACCCTCATAGGTGTGGAGAATGCCGGTCAGCCTCCATTTACCAATCGTAGCAATCTGAAGCGAGCCATGAAGGGGGTGGATGAAAAGGGATTCAAGATTCTCTTGACCCACGACCCGCACCATTGGCGCCGCGAGGTGGCTGGCAAGCAGAACATTCAGCTCACCCTGGCTGGTCATACCCATGCAGGGCAAATCAAGGTGGGCAGATGGACACCTGCCCGGATGGCTTTCAAGGAGTGGGGTGGTGCCTATAGGCTGGGGGCGCAGATGCTCTATGTTTCGTCGGGCATCGGTGGCTCGTTACCTTTCCGATTGGGGGCTTGGCCAGAGCTCACCGTAGTGACGCTCAAACGAAAACTCGAATAGCAGAAATCGTTAAAACCGAATGCAAAGTATTAAAATTAGGTTAAAAAACGATGAAAAGAGCTGATATTTGGAAAAAAGTTATATAAAAGTTTGGCGATTCAAAATAAAATCGTACCTTTGCACTAGTTTTCGCATATATTTGGGCAAATGGGGAGTGTCGTGAGACTGTACCTCATTTGGTTTTTTTTGCTTATTAAGTAAGAACCATCTAATTTAGAATGAAAATGAAGATTCCAGTAGAAGAACAATATAAATTCGTGAAACTTACGCTTCCCGACGGTAGTCGGGCAGAGGGCACTCGTGTGTTGCTGCATGCTTGTTGCGCTCCATGTTCGGCAGCCATTGTAGAGTGTATGCTGCGCAACGGCATGCAACCCACGGTTTATTTTAGCAACTCCAACATTTATCCACAGGAGGAATATGAGATTCGCAAGCATGAGCTGATGCGATTCTTGGAGGCGCAGCAGGTGCCTTATGTCGAGGATGAATACGACCATACGGATTGGCTGGCTGCTATCAAGGGACTGGAGAACGAGCCTGAGCGAGGCAGCAGATGCTCTGTGTGCTTTCAGTTTCGACTGCGCCATGCGGCTATGTATGCCCAGGAGCATGGCTTTCATCTGTTGACCACCACGCTGGCTTCGTCTCGCTGGAAGAATATTCGGCAGATAGACATGGCTGGTCAGCAGGCTGTGGCAAATTGTCCCGATGTGGAATGGTGGGACATGAACTGGAGAAAGGGTGGATTGCAGAATCGCCGAGGCGAATTGTTGAGGCTGAATGCTTTTTATAATCAGCAGTATTGTGGATGTGAGTTTAGTATGCAAAAAAGTTTACAAAAATAGTCTGTAAAAAACAATAGTCTTAAGAGAAATAAATTTTTCTCTTAAGACTATTTTTATTTTCTCTTAAGAGAAAAATTTTTTTCTGTTAAGAGAAAATCATTTAACACTTCTGTGCCTTGTTTTTCGCCGTGTAGAGCAAGGTTTTGAAAAATTATCAAATATGTTTACATCTATGCGGCGATTCCCAGATTATGAGAGACCTGTTATCTCACCATTCTGCACATCGATGCGCTCTGCTTGCGGACTCTTTGGCAAGCCTGGCATGCGCATGATAGGACCAGCGATGACCACGATCATCTCTGCACCCATGTTGAGGGTGATGTCGCGTACGTGCAGCTCGAAACCATCGGTAGGCCCCACAGCCTTGGCATCGGTAGAGAAACTATACTGGGTCTTGGCGATGCAGATAGGGAACTTCTCTGCGCCAAGTTTCTTGATTTCGTCGATCATAGCCTTGGCTGAGTCGCTCAAGGTGACAGAGCCTGCGCCATAATGGTTCAAGGCTATCTTCTCTATCTTCTCTTCTACGGAGTCATCGTCATCGTATGCGAAGTAGAGAGGGGCGGATGGTTTCTCGTCGATGGTCTTCACCACGAGGTTGGCTAGCTCTACGGCTCCCTTGCCACCCTCGGCAAAAGCGCTGTTCACAGCGAATCCACAACCTATCTCCTCGCAATGCTTGCGCAAAACCTCGATCTCCTCGTCGGTATCGGTGGCGAATCGGTTGAAGGCGATCACTACGGTCTGTCCGTAGCTCTGTAGGTTCTCTACGTGCTTGTCGAGATTCCAATAGCCTGCTTCCATGCCCTCGATGTTAGGTTTCTTGATGTCTTCCTGAGCCACGCCACCATGCAACTTCAGGGCTTGCAAGGTAACGACGAGCACGGTGAGGTCGGGTTGAAGCCCTGTCTTGCGGCACTTGATGTTGTAGAACTTCTCTGCGCCCAGGTCGGCACCGAATCCTGCCTCGGTGATGGCATAGTCGCCATACTCCAGGGCTGCTGCCGTAGCCATCACGGAGTTGCAGCCGTGGGCGATGTTGGCAAACGGACCGCAATGCACGAAGGCTGGGGTGCCCTCGGTGGTCTGTACGAGGTTTGGCTTCAAGGCATCGAGCAGGAGGGCTACGATGGAGCCGCCCACGCCCATGTCCTTTACGGTGAATGGCTTGTCATCCTCGGTGATGCCCAAGAGAATGTTGTCGATGCGGCGGCGCAGGTCGTCGATGCTAGTGGCAAAGCACATGATTGCCATAATCTCTGAAGCTGGGGTGATGTCGAATCCTGTCTCTGTCTCGATGCCGTTCTTGTCGCCGATGCCCGTGATGATGCGGCGCAATCCACGGTCGTTGACATCCATCACGCGTCGCCAGAGGATTTTTTTCAACTTGAATCCTTCTGCCTCGTGCTGATAGCGATAATTGTCGAGTAGGGCGGCTATCATATTGTTTGCCTCGGTGATGGCATGGAAGTCGCCAGTGAAGTGGAGATTGATTTTCTCCATCGGCAATACCTGGGCATAGCCACCACCTGCTGCACCACCCTTCATGCCGAAGCAAGGACCGAGTGATGGTTCGCGCAGTGCCACGACAGCTTTCTTGCCAATCTTCTGCATGCCTAGGGCGAGACCCACGCTGACGGTGGTCTTTCCGTTGCCTGCCTTGGTAGGCGAGATGGCGGTGACGAGAATGAGGTGATGTCCCTGGAACTTGCTCTTGTCGATGTCGCCTGTCGAAATCTTGGCGATGTATCGGCCGTAGTTCTCCACTTGGTCTTCATGGATACCGAGTTGCGTCGCTATCTCGTTGATAGGACGCAACTTAATTGATTTAGCTATTTCAATATCTGTCAACATAAATTGTTTGTTTTGTTTTTATGGATGCAAAGATACTGAAAAGTATTGGTATTTCAGAATAAGAATGTATAAAAAAACAAAAGTTTTTATTTTCTTATGTAGAGTTTGAAGCTCTTTACGCTGCCTGGCGCTCCTTGTTCGGCACGTGGCAAGTATTCGAAGGCGGAGATGGTTACCTCCTTGCCCATGTCTACGATGCCTAGGTGTGGGAAGCTGGCGCCCTTCTCAGTCTGCCAGTAGGTGCTCTCCTGCAGGTCGAACATTTTATCTAATGTGGAGTTGCCCTTCTCGCTGTCGGCATAATATGCTTGCCAGTTGTTGCGGTCGATGCGGTTGCCGTCGGCATCCTGCAAGTATATCTCGGCGATGGCAATCTGAGAGTCTCCGCTCTGGCTGCTCTCTGCCTGGATGGCGAAGTAGCGACCAGTCACAGGCTTGTCGAGCTTGAGCACCTGCCAACCATTGCCTGCCTTCAACTCGCCCTTCAGCACTGGGGTGTCGGAGTTCAAGTCCATGCGGTTGCCTGGCTCGTTGTGCTTGTTGCTCTTCTCCAGGTTCAGCTTATCTAGCTCAGGATGGTCTTGGCAGAAGGCTTTCGCTTCTCCCTTAGGACCTACGACATCGAGCACGATTACTTCGTTCTTGCCCTTCTTCAGCCAGCAACCTGGCAGGTACAAGGTCTGCTGAGGTCCAATCTGCCAGAATCTGCCGAGGGCATGACCATTCACGTAGACCTGTCCCTTACCGAATGCCTCCATATTGATAAAGGTGTCGCCCACCTTCGAGAGGTGGAAGTAGCCACGGTAGTAACCTGCCTTGCTCTGCAAGCCTAGCATCGTGTTGGCTGGCATATTGAGTGACTTTGCGGCTGTTTGGTAGTCGTCGGCAATGGTGCTGTTCGTCCAAAGGGTAGGGGAGATGGCTATGTCGCAGTTTTCCTTTTGGGTGGAAATTGTCACGTTTCCGATGATGCCCTTGTAGTCCTTGATGGCTCTGCCGAAGTTGATTCTACCCATGCCTTCTACCACGATGGTAAGTTTGGCTCCTTGCGGCATGGCTGGCAATTCGAGCGATTTCTCGTTCTTTACACGGTCTATCTTGCCCACATAATCACCATTGACATAAACTTGGGCGAAATCGTGAAAGTCGCCAGTCAGTGTGGAAGTTCCTTCGATGGCAGGCACACTGGTCTCGTATACCATGGTTCCCCATCCCATGTCCATATCCTCGAAGCTTCTAGGGGCAGTGCTTTCCTTTTGCTTGCCGATGCCATTGGCCAATGGCTTGTATTCCGTCAGTTTGAACTCTGGCACGCTGATGATAGGCATCGGAGCCTTAGGCATGGCTGGCAACTTCTTGCCGTCGTTGTATTTCGCCATCGTCTTCTGAAGCTCGTAATACTTCGGTGTGGCGAGTCCCCACTCGTTGATAGGGGCATCATAGTCGTAGCTGGTCACGTCTGGCTGGAAGCCAGGGCTGTTGGCGCCCGCCCAATGTCCGAAGCTTGTGCCGCCGTGGGTCATATAGAGCGAGAAACTGATGCCTTTGGAGAGCATCTCGTCGATGCCTTCCACCATGGCCTTGGCAGGACGGGTCTCATGCTTGGCACCCCATTTGTCGAACCATCCGCTCCAGAACTCGGAGCACATCTTAGGAGCGTTAGGGCGCACCTCGCCGAGACGCTTGAACTGGTCGTCGATGTTGGCGCCTGTACCGAAGTTCATCGTCCAAGTGAGGTCGTCGAGACCATTGTTGAGGAAGTTGCTTGACCAGTCGCACTGGAAGAGGCTCACCTTGTCGAAGCCGCTCTTCCTCACGATGTCGCGGATGGCGCTCACGTAAGGCTTGTCCTTGCCGTAAGATCCATACTCGTTCTCCACCTGCACCATGATGATAGGTCCGCCATTCTGGATGGTGAGCGGAGCGAGCTGTTTTCCTACTTCCTGCTCGAATATCTCCACGCGCTGCATGAAGTAAGGGTCTTGCTCACGCAGGCGAATATCTTTTTTCTTCAAGAGCCACCAAGGCAGTCCGCCCATTTCCCACTCGGCGCATACGTATGGACCCGGGCGCACGATGACGTACATGCCGTTCTTCTGGCAGAGACGGCAGAAGGCTGCCACGTCGTTGTTGCCCGAGAAGTCGAACTTGCCCTCCTCTTGCTCATGGATGTTCCAGAATACGTAGAGGCAGACGGTGTTCATGCCGAGCGCCTTGCACATCTTGATGCGATGCTCCCAATAGGCACGAGGGATGCGAGGGTAGTGGAGCTCGGCTGCCTTTACCACGAAAGGCTTGCCATTGAGGAGAAAGGTCTTGTCGCCCGTGGTGAACGTGCCGCCCTTCTGAGCTGCCAACATCTGGGCTGGAGCCATGGTCAAGAGCGAGGCAAAGGCGATGGTCTTGATAGTTTTTGATAAGTTCATAATAGTTGATATTTTATTTGTTATTTTTGACTGATTGAATATTGATGGTGCAAAGATAATGAAAATAGATAAGACCGAGGGACATAAATTGTTCAAAAAAGGAGCACAAATAGTCAAAAAAGTAAATATAGAAGGTAGATTTGGATGTTTTCGGGTGGATTTTTGAAATTTAGCGTTCGTTAGGGGATTGTTTTTCTGGCGATACTCATAAATGATGATTTTGTATGGGGGGAGAGAAGAATGTTGAGTTTTCCTTCTTCTTTCTCATTTATTTGTTGTATCTTTGCACTCGAAACAGAATTGTAATATATGATAAAGACAACAACTATCAACATCGGATACATAGGAAATACAGGTGGTGGCGGCATGGTCGGCAGCATCTTTGTAGGCACACCTGGAAGACTAGGTGTATAAAAACCCGGGCACAAACGTGTTCGGGCTTTTTTATTCCCTATATATTATTAAGGTGGGGATGTGTTGAGGGATATGAGACAGTGTGTACAAACAAAATATAATTATTAACTTATAAAAATAGGAATTAGTAAAATGATGAAGACAGAATGGAGAGGTTTCAAGGGAAACAAGTGGCAGAGTGAGGTGAATCTTCGTGATTTCATCCAGAACAATTATACCAGCTACGACGGCGACGAGTCGTTCCTTGCAGACCCTACTCAGGCAACCAATACCCTTTGGGGTATGTTGAAGGAACTCCAGAAGGAGGAGCGTGCCAAGGGGGGCGTGCTCGACATGGAGACCGAGGTGGTTTCAGGATTGACAGCATACGGTGCTGCCTATATCGGCGAGGGCACCAAGGATCTCGAAAAGGTGGTGGGTCTGCAGACCGACAAGCCATTGAAGCGTGCCTTCATGCCATACGGTGGCATCAAGATGGCGGAACAGGCTTGCACCACTTACGGCTATCAGCCATCGGAGAAACTCCACGAGATTTTCCACAAGTATTGCAAGACTCATAACGACGGCGTGTTCGATGCTTACACCCCAGAGATGAAGCACGTGCGACACAACCATATCTTGACAGGTCTGCCTGATACTTACGGTCGTGGCAGAATCGTGGGCGACTACCGTCGTGTGGCTCTCTATGGTATCGACTTCCTCATTCAGGAGAAGCAAAACGACCTCCTCAAAATGGGCGATCGTGAGATGATAGACGAGGTAATCCGCCTGCGTGAGGAAGTTTCTATGCAGATCAAGGCATTGAAGGGCTTGAAGGAGATGGCTCAGATGTATGGCTTCGACATCTCTCAGCCAGCCAAGAACGCTCGTGAGGCTGTGCAGTGGCTCTACTTCGGCTATCTCGGAGCGGTGAAGACCCAGAATGGTGCCGCTATGTCGGTAGGTCGTATCTCTACCTTCCTCGACATCTATATCCAGCGTGACCTCAACGAGGGCACCTTGACCGAGGACGATGCACAGGAGCTCATCGACCACTTGGTGATGAAGTTCCGCATGGTGAAGTTCGCCCGCATCCCTTCTTATAACGAGCTTTTCACTGGCGACCCTGTTTGGGCTACCTTGGAAGTAGGTGGTATGGGACAGGACGGCCGTTCGATGGTTACCAAAAGCGATTTCCGTTTCCTCCACACTTTGGAGAACATGGGACCTTCGCCAGAGCCAAACCTCACCGTGCTCTATAGCGCTCGCTTGCCAAAGGCGTTCAAGCACTATGCTAGTTTGATTTCGGTGAAGACCAGTTCCATCCAGTACGAGAACGATGACGTGATGCGCCCTGTTTGGGGTGACGACTATAGCATCTGCTGCTGCGTGTCTGCCACACAGACAGGTAAGGAGATGCAGTTCTTCGGTGCTCGTGCCAACTTGGCTAAGTGCTTGACCTACGCTGTATCTGGCGGTGTGGATAGCAAGACCCGTGAGCAGTGTGGTCCTAAGTATCGTGCCGTGGAGGGCGACGTGCTGACCTACGAGGAGTTCATGCCACGCTTCATGGATATGATGGACTGGCTCGCTGGCGTCTATGTGAAGACCCTCAACCTCATCCACTATATGCACGACAAGTACTTCTACGAGGCTGCCGAGATGGCGCTCATCGACACAGACGTGCGCCGTACCTTCGCTACGGGTATCGCAGGTTTCAGTCACGTGGTGGATTCCATCTCTGCCATCAAGTACGCCAAGGTGAACATCGTGCGTGACGAGACAGGTTTCCCTCTCAGCTTCAAGACCGAGGGCGACTTCCCACGCTACGGCAACGACGACGAGCGTGCCGACGAGATTGCGGTATGGCTCTTGAAGACCTTCATGAACATGATCAAGAAGCACCATACTTATCGCAACTCTGAGCCAACGACCTCTATCCTCACCATCACATCGAATGTGGTTTATGGCAAGTATACCAGCAATATGCCTGATGGTCGCCCTGCAGGTGCTCCTCTTGCCCCTGGTGCCAACCCATCATACGGTGCGGAGAAGAACGGCTTACTCGCTTCGCTCAACTCCGTGGCTAAGTTGCCATACGAGTATGCCCTCGATGGCATCTCCAACACCCAGACCATCAGCCCAGGTGCCCTCGGTCACAACGACGAGGAGCGTGCGCAGACCTTGGTAGGTGTATTGGATGGTTACTTCAACCAGGGCTCTCACCACTTGAACGTGAATGTATTCGGTATCGACAAGCTCAAGGATGCCATGGAGCACCCTGAGAAGGAAGAGTATCAGAACTTTACTATCCGTGTGAGCGGTTACGCCGTGAAGTTCATCGACCTGACTCGTGAGCAGCAGCTCGACGTGATTGCACGCCAGGCACATGAGAGACTGTAAGGGAGTGAAGAACGAAGAGGGAAGAGTGAAGAATTCTCTTGTCTCTTTGTAATGAAAGATACAGTGCCCGCTAGATTTTTCGCCAAGCGATATTTAGCGGGCATTTAACTTATTTAACTGCAAAATAGGGCACTATATGGAATATTTTCTTATCTTTGCAGCATGAAAAGTAAAAAACAGGTTCTTGGAACCGAAACAGGTAAGTTTTGCCTTGATGTTGCCAAACTTATAATTGGAGGTGTCATTTTGGCAAGTATAGTTAAGAAAGATCTTGATCCTATACTTTTAATAAGTGTAGGCTTTATCTTTGTTATAGTCCTTACAGGTCTTGGATTGTGGCTTATGACTCATTATAAAGATGAGGATGAAGATAAAAATAAGTCTCAACATTATAAAAGTAAATATGTTAACAGAAAAAATAGGAGAAAATAAATAT